>CALJBF010000117.1 GCA_938027385.1 uncultured Porphyromonadaceae bacterium
AATTCATTTGATCTTGCAACATGTTCAAACTCCCCATCATTGCAAAGTTAATGATAATTTGTGAAACTCCCCACTGTCGAGCCAAAATTAACGGCTTTTAGGGTGTGTGACCAAAATGGCGGGAACAAAAAAGTGGCCGTGTCTGTTGCAGGCACGGCCACTTTTAGGTTCAATTCGTAAGAAAAGTACGGGGTTCACCGGGGATGCCGGTAATGCATCCCCCGGGAGTGTCAGCGCACGATGACTTTGGCGTTGCGTACGGTGTTGCCGGTTGTGGCGTTCACGATGTAGAGACCTGCCGGCATCGCGATTGAGATGGCGTCGCCCTGGGCTGTGGCGATGACTTTGCCGTCGACGGTGTAGATGACTGCGCGGTCGGCACCGGCTACGGTGATATGGCCTTCGCCGCCACGGATGGCGCATGCGGCGGCTGATTCGATCTCACCGATTGCGGTTGAGATGAGTTCGGCGCGGAAAAGGTCGCCGTTCTCTTTGCCGGTGTGGGTTGTGCCGGCATGTATCCAGCTCCAGCCTTTGGTATCGTCGACAGGACCGACATTCTTGCCTGACTCGACACAGCGGATGCGCACGTTGTCACCGTCGGGCTCGAAGACAAAGATGGTTTTCAGCTCGTCGGCGTCGGCTGTGCCGTAGAGGAGTTTGCCGCCGTCGTTGTAAAGTAGGTTGCGCTCGTTGTCGAGGATGTTGTACCCCTTGGCCGATGCGTTGCCGGAAACGGGGAGCACGGTGAACATCGTGTTGTATTCGCCGGCCTCGTTCTCATTGATGATGAGGGCGGTCTGCTCCACGTTGCCCGACTCCCAGCTGTTGGCGTGGAAACCGTTTGCAAGCACGGCGCCGTCAAGTGCGACGTGATGGAACTTGTAGGTGCCGCTCTGGAAGAACGCGGGCACTTTCATGTCGTTGTAGGCCAGGATGGCGTTGTTGAGTGCGGCGGCTGCGGTAAGAATCTCGTCGTTCGTGCCCTGGAGATGCGATTTTGCCTCGTCGATTGCGTCCTGCAGAGCCTGGCGTGCCTCGGCTGAATACTGGCCGGGCTGGTCGCCCTCCTCGGTTCCGGCCAGGAGGGCCTCGGCCTCGTTGATTTTGTTCTGGAGCTGGTCGGCCACATTCTCGCCGAGCAGTTCGGGACGGAACAGGTTGCCGTTGGCCTTACCGGAGTGTTTGGTGCCCAGGTGAATCCATGTCCAGCCTGCGGTGTCGTCGTTCGGCCCGACATATTTGCCGGTGGCCGCGCTCTTTATGCGCACGTTGTCGCCGTCGAACTCGAATACATAGATGCAGTGCAGCGACAGCGGGTCGATGGTGTCTTCCTCGGAGTACAGCAGCGCTCCGTTGTCGTTATAAAGGTAGTGTCCGTCTTTGTCGCGGATGGTGTAGCCCTGTGCCTCGGCATCGTCAGGTGTGCGCGAGACCACGAACTCCTGGTTGTAGGCCGGTTCGTTTTCGTCAAGAATCAGGCCGCACGAGAGTACGTTCCAGCTCTCCCAGCTGTTTGCGTGCCAGCCGTTAGAGAGGTATGTGCCTTCGATGGGAACGAATGCGAAACGGTAGATGCCCGTCTGGAATACGGGGGGAACCTTGGCGTCGTTGTATGCGGCGATGGCCTCGGTGATCATTGCCACGGCGGCGATCATCTCGTCTTCGGAGCCGGTGCGAGCCTCTTTGGCGGCGGCGATGGCTTCGGCGAGTGCGGTGCGGGCGGCGGCTGAATATTGTCCGGGCTCGGTGCCCTCCTGTGTGTCGGCCAGCAGAGCCTCGGCGGCGGCGATCTGCTTGTCAAGCATGTTCAGAGTGCTCTCTCCCAGGAATTCGGGTGCGAACAGGTTGCCGTTCTCCTTGCCAGAGTGTTTTGTGCCGATGTGTATCCATGACCAGCCCTTGGTGTCATCGTTCGGGCCCACGTATTTGCCGGTGGCCACGCTTTTGATGCGGAAAGAATCGCCTGCATCCTCGAAGATGAACACGGCGTCGGCCGAGAGATGATCGACAGTGGCGTCATCTTCCGAGTAGAGGAGCTTGCCGCCTGCGTTGTAAAGGTAATGCCCCGCGTTGTCCTGGATGGTATAGCCGTTTGCGGCTGATTCGGGCGTGGTGCGTTTCACATAGAACCTGACATTGTACTCGCCTGCCTCGTCAAGGTTGAGCAGGAGTGCTGTCGACTCCACGTTCCAGCTCTCCCAGCTGTTTGCATGCCAGCCGTTGGCCAGGTACGCGCCGGGGAGTGCCACAGACTGGAAACGGTAGTAGCCTTCCTGGAACACTGCGGGAATCTTGCTGGCCTTGTAGGCGGCCACAGCGGCGGCAAGAGCGGTCTGTGCGGCTTTGATTGTGTCGATGTCCCCTGTAAGGGCGGCGGTGGCATCGGCCACGCTCTGTTCGAGTTCGGCGCGTCGGTCGGCTGAATACTGGCCAGGTTCGGTACCCGCCGTAGTGGATGCGAGCAGTGCCTGGGCGTCGTCAATGGCCGACTGCAGAGCGGTGCGGTAGAAATCGACCGATACGCCGATTACTGTGAACAGGCATGTGCTGTTGCCTGATTTGTCGGAATATACCTTCTGTCCTGCGCCCTGGTTGTCCTTGCCGATATATTTGCCTGTGCCGGCATTCTTGAATTTGACGTACTCGCCGTCAGCCTCGATGGTGAAGATAGCGTCTTTGGATGTCAGCGTGACGGTGGCGGGTTTTACGAGCACCTTCCAGCTGTCGCGCACGATATAGTTGCCGTCGGCGGTCTTGAGGTTGTAGCCCGTGGCCTGTGCGCCTGACGGAGCCTCCTCGATGGTGAAGACCTGTGTCCAGCCGTCTGTGCCGAGGGTCTGCTGGGTAGCCTCGGAGCTGTCGCCTGTTGTCGATGCCGACAGATAAAGGTCTGAATCTTTCAGCTGCAGCATAAATTGTTCTCCCGGAGTGATCTGCGCCTGCGGGCTGAGTGCGGTGACAAGCGCGACGGTAGCGGCCACTCGCCTCAGAAAAGTAACGATTTGCATGGAATTAAATTTAGTTAATATAATAATTGTGTTCTATTTTGGTCGAGAGAATAACCACGGCAAAGTTAAATCCACGGTACGCCGTTCCGCAGGTGGAATTTCGTCAAATATGGCCGTATAATTACCACAAGACCTCAAATGCAGTGAAATACTAAAAATGTGATGTTTTTGGACGAAAATCGGTCTGTGCCCATGAGGCCGGTATGGAGATATACCTTTCATACGCGAGGCTCCATATCGGTCTAAAGAATAAGAGGGTGTTGCAATTCAAGTTTTGCAACACCCTCTTAAAGTCAATATCCGGATGCCATGACATGCACCGGTGTCGGATGCGAAGTGGTCAGATTTCGGTGCCGGAGTTGATGAGGAAACGTTCGGCGTCCATGGCGGCGCGGCAACCGCCTGCTGCCGCGTTGACGGCCTGCATGTAGATCGGATCGCATACGTCGCCGGCAGCAAAAACTCCGTCAACGCTGGTGCGCCCCGAGGGGTAGGCTACCTTTATATATCCGGCCTCGTCGAGTTCGAGCTTTCCTTTGAAGAGAGCCGTGTTGGGGGTGTGGCCGATGGCCAGGAAGAAACCGTCGATGGGCAGTTCGTATGCGCGTTCTTCAGGTTCGCCCTTGTGCTCGACCACGGCGGCGCCCTCAAGAATCTCCTCACCGAAAAGGCCGATTGTCACGGTGTTGAACAGCACAGTGATGTTCTCTTTGTCGAAGACACGCTGCTGCATGACTTTCGATGCGCGCAGGTAGGGCTTGCGCACGATGAGGAACACCTCTTTGGCGAGCGAGCTGAGATAGAGCGCCTCCTCGCAGGCGGTGTCGCCGCCACCGACAACGGCTACGCGGCGGTTGCGGTAGAAGAATCCGTCGCAAGTGGCGCAAGCCGATACGCCCATGCCCATATATTTCTGTTCGTCGGGGAGGCCCAGGTATTTGGCAGACGCGCCTGTAGCGATGATTACCGTGTCGGCCTCTACAATATCGCCACCGTCAAGCGTGAGGGTGAACGGTCGTTTCGAGAAATCAACATCGGTCACCAGGCCCGGGCGGATATCTGCCCCGAAACGTGTGGCCTGCATCCTGATCTCCTCTACGAGTTCGGTGCCCGATACCCCATCGGGGTAGCCCGGGAAATTCTCGACCTCAGAGGTGGTGGTGAGCTGTCCGCCCGGCTGCATGCCCAGGAAGACGATGGGATTCAGCCCCGAGCGCGAGGCATATATGGCGGCGGTGTAGCCGGCGGGGCCTCCGCCGATGATTGCGCATTTCGTTATTATCTTTTCCATAAGTTTCAGTTGTCAGTGTTTTGTGGATTATGGAGACGCAGGGGTCAGCGCAGGTCGACGACCTCGACCCCGGGATACTGTTTCTGATTGAATCTGAATGCTGATGCCGCGAGTTTACTGCCGGCCTTTACAGACATAATCTGGATTTTCGTTACGGCGCCGTTGGCGCGGTAGGCGAGTATCTCGGTGGGCATGCCGGTCGACACGCTTACGGAAATCACGGCCTTGGAGATGTCGGTCCTGTTGCGCGGCGTGAGTTCGATTTTGTCGATGGAGGCGGTGCTTGAGAGTCTGCGGCATGTGTATGACTGTGTGAGGGCGGTGAGCACCGACAGCGGGTTGGATTCGGCGACTTCGGCTGCTGTGGGGGTGGTGATGTTCACCTCTTTTGCCGAGGGGGAGTAGGCCCACTGTGTCTTGCCGTCGTACCAGATTTTCATCTCGGGTGTGGTGACGGTGAATGACCTGCCCGATACGGTAAGCGAACCCTGCGAGGCGTCGCGCCCCTGAACAATCTTGAAGGTGGCGGTCATCGAAGGCATCTCGCGCAGTTTCTTGGCTGTGGCCTCAATGACGCTTTTGGCCGCCGGACGTGCCGCTGAGGCCGGGATGGTGGCGAAGAGTGCCAATGCAGCCAGTGTCAATATCTTTATTGCGTTGTGAAGTTTCATCATCTGATTATAACATTTTACCGGCGAGGGTGGTTGACTCAGTCGTCGTGGTTCACTATGCGGCCGAGCTGTATCGAGTCGACAAGTATCTGGCGTGGCTTGGCACCCTGGGCCGGGCCGACGATTCCGGCGGCCTCAAGCTGGTCCATGATCTTGCCGGCGCGGTTGTAGCCGATCGAGTAGCGGCGCTGCAGGTTCGATACCGATGCCGTACCGCTCTGTATGATGGCCTGGGCCGCCTCCTCGAACAGCGGGTCACGGTCGGCCGACGATGCGATGGTCAGCGCCTCGTCGTCGGTCATCAGCGGTTCGGGCAGGTAGTAGGCGTGTTCGTAACCGGCTTGGCTGTCGATATGGTTGCAGATGGCCTGCACCTCGTCGGTGTCGATGAACGCGCACTGCACGCGGTCCATCGAGCCGTTGTGGCTGAAGAGCATGTCGCCGCGGCCTATGAGCTGGTTGGCTCCGGTGCGGTCGAGGATGGTCTTCGAGTCGACCATCTGGCTCACGCGGAAAGCGATGCGGCCCGGGAAGTTGGCCTTGATGATACCGGTGATGACGTTGGTCGACGGGCGCTGGGTGGCCACGATCATGTGCATGCCCACGGCGCGCGCTTTTTGTGCGATGCGCGCGATCGGGGTTTCTACCTGCTTGCCGGCTGTCATGATGAGGTCGGCGAACTCGTCGACAATCATCACGATGTAGGGGAGGTAACGGTGCCCTTTCTCGGGGTTGAGGCGTTTCTGCACGAAACGTTCGTTGTATTCGGTGATAGACCTCACGTTGGCGTCCTTGAGCAGGAGGTAACGCTGATCCATCTCTACGCAGAGCGAGTTGAGCGTGCGCACCACCTTGTCCATGTCGGTGACCACGGCATCCTCTTCGTCGGGCAGCTTGGCCAGGAAATGACGTTCGAGCACGCTGTAGAGGCTGAACTCGACCATCTTCGGGTCGACGAGCACGAATTTCAGCTCGGCGGGGTGTTTCTTGTAGAGCAGTGACGCTATGATTGTGTTGAGTCCCACCGACTTACCCATGCCCGTGGCGCCGGCCACGAGCAGATGCGGCATCTTGGTGAGGTCGGCTATGTAGACATCGTTCGAGATGGTGGCGCCCATGGCCATGGGGAGTTTCATCTTGCAGTCGCGGAAAGCCTTGGAGCCGAGGATCGACCGTATCGACACCGTCTGCGGGTCTTTGTTGGGCACCTCGATGCCGATTGTGCCCTTGCCCGGGATGGGGGCTATGATGCGTATGCCCAGGGCCGCGAGGCTCATGGCTATGTCATCCTCAAGGCGCTTGATCTTGGCGATGCGCACACCCTCGGCCGGGATAATTTCGTACAGCGTGACGGTGGGACCTACGGTGGCTTCGATGTGCGAGATGGGGATGCCGTAGTCGTTGAGGGTCTTGGTGATGCGCTCTTTGTTCTCCTCCTGTTCGTCAAGGTCCACGCTGTTGGTGCGCGTGGTGAGTTCGTTCAGCAGGTCGAGCGACGGCCGCACGTAATGCGACAGTTCAGCGGTGGGGTCGTAAAGCTGAGACTTGTCCTCTTTGGCCTCCTCGATTTGCGTGCTGTACACCTCGAAACCGGGTTCGGCGCTTTCCTGGACGCGGTTCTCGGCGGGGGGGTCACCGGCCGGCGCCTGCGGGGTGTCAACCGGTGTTTCCGGCAGACTTTCCCTGGTGTTCGAGACATCGGCATCACCGGTGGTGTCCTCGAATCCGGCAAGTGAAAGCTCACTCTTTTCAGTGCTGTCCGCAGGGGCATCAGCCTCATTGGTCGTTGAGGCGATACCGGCGTTCCCGGCATCAAACGACCGTCGGGCGATACGTCCGTATTCTTCGTCGCCATCGGTATCGTTCCCGCTGATTTCATACGGGTCGCGGGTGTCTTCAGGCGAGTCGGCGAACCCGAGGGTCTCAAGCATCCCCGAACGTCTGGGCTGGCTCTCCTCCGCCTCATCCTCGACCTCGGCGGCGGTTTCGTCACCGTTATCGGCAATGTCTGATTTCTGCATCGCCTGCTGCACTTTCAGTCGGTCTTCCTCGCGTTCGCGGGCGGTTTCCTCGGCGCGCGCCTTGCGTGCCCTGCGTATCGACCGGTACGACGCCACCAGGCGCGATATGTCATTGAGGTAAACGTATATTACAGCCGCGATGAGGATGCACGATACCAGTGCCGCGCCTATCCAGTCGGCATAGCTTATTATGAGCTGGTTGATATATAGGCCGTGGTCACCGCCGTAATTGGTGGTGGCGCCGCTCCACAGCGATATCAGTCCTACCACAAGGGATGTGGTAATGGCCACCAGCAGAGACTTGAACGTGAGCGACCAGAAGTTATTGCGGATTATTCCCATTAGGCCAAGCCCGAGCATGACGAGGTAGATGATCACCACCAGCGAGCCGAGTCCCAGCCCCTGCGAGAATATGCTGTGCGAAAGGGTGGCGCCTAATGCCCCCGCCTTGTTTGAGACCTGACGGCCGCTCTCTACAATCTGGGCGGCCGTGCGGCCGGTCACGAGCGACTGGTCCTCGCCCCCGTAATGGATGAACGATATGGCCGCCACGGTTATGTAGACCGCCAGACATATCAATATCACGCCCAGCACGGCATGTGTGCGTTTGTCGGTGAAGAACCTGAAGAAGGCCCGGTCTTTCAGCGGCACCTTCGGGGTGGCCGGTCTGGCCTGTTTCTCGGCTTTCCGGCGGGCGGCCTCCTCGCGCAGGCTCTCGCGCTGACGACGCTGCCGGGGCGGCGTGTCTGCGGTGTTGCGGCGTTCGCGCTCGGGCGCGGCGGCGCGGTCGTGGGGTGTGTTCTCGCGGCGGCGCTGCTGGCGCGGCCTGGGTGTGTCGTATATGCGGTCGGGATCGTAATCAATCCCGTTAGGTGAGTAGTCGTAAGAATCCATGATTGCAAATTTACGCCAAATCTGCCAAATCACCAAGCCAAACATCTGCGCCGATGCGCGAAAAATACCGAAAAAAGATTACTTTCCCGGGCCCGCCGCCGTGCCGGTTTTATAAAGGGTTGTGAGATTGCCGGAAAATATTTACCTTTGTACCCTTGAAATGAAGTCATTGGGCCCGGCACGGGTTCCGGACGAACATAATACCGACACAATACATAACTTAGATACACTTTATGGCAACTACAGCTGATTTCAAGAACGGCATGTGCCTCGACATCGACGGCCAATATTTCTTCATCGTTGAATTCCTGCACGTTAAACCCGGCAAAGGCCCCGCTTTCGTGCGCACCAAACTGCGCAACGTCAAGACCGGCCGCATCCTCGACAAAACCTGGAACTCGGGCGTGAAAATCAACGAGGTACGCATAGAGCGCCGTCCCTACCAGTATCTCTACAAAGACGATATGGGCTACAACTTCATGCACACCGAGACATTCGAGCAGATTGCTCTGCCCGGCGAGAGCATCGAGGGTGTGGAGTTCCTCAAAGAGGGCGATATCGTCGAGGCTATGGTACACGCCGCCTCTGAGACCATCCTGACCTGTGAGCTCCCCGCAAACGTGGTGCTTGAGATCACCTATACTGAGCCGGGCGTGAAGGGCGACACTGCCACCAATACCCTCAAACCCGCCACCGTGGAGACCGGTGCCGAGATCCGCGTTCCCCTCTTCTGCAACATCGGCGACAAAGTACGCGTCGACACCCGCAACGGCAACTACCTCGAGCGCGTAAAAGCCTGACAGCACCCTCCGGTTCAATCCCATACATGCGGCGGCGGTGAGTCCACGACTCTCCGCCGCCGCTGTCGCATCCGTCACAGTGTTGTCAGTTAACGCCGAGTATTTGTCGGGTTACCGTTACTGTGCCGTCCGAGTGGTGTTCAAGCACTATATATATGCCATCAAGCGGTCGGGCGGTGTAGACGCGTGTACCTTGCAACGTATATATTTCGCGTGAAATTACATTTTTATTACCGGAAATCAG
>CALJBF010000118.1 GCA_938027385.1 uncultured Porphyromonadaceae bacterium
CGCCCCTGTTCAGTCGGGATTCAAAACCGGGCACACCTCCGCCCTGCGGGCTACGGCGTACCCGGTTATGAAGAAATCAGCGTCTTTCAGACGCCCACATCTGCTAAGTTAATAGCATTGAGGCGCAGCCCTACACGTGCCGCATGCCGATACCTGGTTCATCTGGTTCCTCTGGTTCTTTTCTTTTACCGAAAACCAGAGGAACCAGACTGATATGGGCGACATGGCTGTTGGTTCCACTGGTTCGGGCCGCGACCGCGGCCAATAAATCCAATCCGTTTGGTTGTTGTGGTTTTTTATTCCGAATTATTCCGGAGAATTCCGAATAACTGATGGATGGGAGGATGATTATGCGGCAGTTTACAGGGCGTTGTTGCGCCATCGGCATAAATTTGCTAATTTTGCGGTGACTATCCACTTGCGTTTCACATTTTCACGGAGACAATGACCCATCGCATCGCAACAGCCATCATAGCATTCATGGCACTGCTGGGGGCGACCGACGCCACAGCATCGCGCCAACAGCCCGTCATGTCGAACGAGCAGCTGCTCGACCTGCTGGTAAAAAGCTCGCGTCCGCGCAGCGACGAAAGCCGCCGCATCGAAGAAATCGCCGACACCCTACATGCCCTCCCCGCCCCGCAGACCCTTGCCACCGAGGAGGATGCCGCACTGATGCCCGACACCACCATCGACGTGTCGTACATGCAGTTTCCGGTGATGATGCGACTCCCCGCGCTGTTCACCGACTACAGCCTGAAACGCCTTGACGACGCATACGACCCGCTGACGCAGAACCCCCTTGACGATGTGCCAGCCGGAGCGGAATGGGCCGCCAAGGCCGTGGCACGCGACTCGTACTACGATGCGTTCCTCCAGAACTGGATGATACGCAACCCCGAGCTTGTGAAACTCAACCGCCAGTGGCTTGCCGAGCCCCCGAAAGAATTCGTGGCCTCGGTTGACCCCGCATCGGCCAAAATCACCATCAAAGAGGTGGTGAAGACCCCCAAAGAGGTGAAGACCGTGGGCGACGGCCCGAAACGCATCAACTGGCTCAGGCGATTTGACGGCTCGCTGCAGTTCTCGCAGGCATATCTGTCGCCCAACTGGTACCAGGGCGGCAACTCGAACCTCATGGCCATCGCCAACCTCTACTACAACGTGAAACTCAACCCGGCCTACCACCCCAACCTGATCTTCGAGACCACGGCACAGTACAAGCTCGGCGCCAACAACGCCCCCGACGACTCGGTGCATCAGTACAACATCTCAGAGGACCTGCTGCAGATCAACACCACGTTCGGCGTCAAGGCAGCCCGCAGATGGTACTACTCGGTGAACGCGCAGTTCAAGACCCAGCTGCTCAACAACTACAAGAAGAACTCGCACTCGCTGGCGGCGGCCATGCTCTCGCCGGGCGAGCTTAACGTCGGCGTCGGTATGACCTACACCTACCAGAACCCGCGCAAGACCGTGGATTTCAACGCCTCGATAGCGCCGTTGTCATACAACCTGAAGACCTGCACCAACGACAAGATCGACCCCACGCAGTTCGGCATCAAGGAGGGGCATACCTCCGTAAGCCAGTACGGTTCGTCGGCCGAGCTGACCCTGAAGTGGAAACTCTGCTACAACATCGAGTATTTCTCGCGGCTGTTCCTGTTCACCAACTACGAGTACCTGCAGGGCGACTGGGAGCACACCATCGACTTCCACATCAACCGGTTCCTGACCACAAAAATCTACGCCCACCTGCGCTACGACTCGCAGGCACCCACCGTGGCCGACACCAAATGGCGTCACTGGCAGCTGAAAGAGATACTCTCGATCGGTTTCTCATACCAGTTCAAGGTCGGACTCTGACACATCACCCCGCGCACATGACAGCACGCTCTCTCACAACCATGCTTATGCTACTGGCGGCAACGCTGTGCCATGCCGCCGGCGAGGGCGCGCGTGCGCCCGACGTCATCGAGGGGTTTGACACCGCGACAGCACGCCGCATCATCGCCGAATATGCCTCCACAGGCCTCGAAGGGTTGTGGCGGGCGTCGGAAGATGGCGCCACGGTGGCCATAATCGCCGCCGACGCCCCGGTGGCGGCCGCTGTGACCGACCTCCCTGCCGGCGTATCGCTGCTGCTGGTCATGGTCGACTCGCCGGCACCGGCCATTTCGCCGGGCACCGTGATCGGCTGGGCCAAACCCGCCGCCAAACCGGGCAAATGGGACGCACGCATCAGCACCGGCGACATCACCCGCGGCGCCCCCGCGATGAAACCCTTCACCCTCACCCTGGCCGACGACAGCCACCTCACCCTCTCATCGGCCCGCACGGGCCTGAAGGTGCGCCCCCGCCTGGCCATACCCTATCTGGGGCGCTGGGGCATAACCGAACGCCGCGAACGCGAGGCAGACCTTGACGGATTCATCCGCGTCTGGCCGCCGAGCGCCACCACTCCCCCGCCCTTCCCTGTCTACCTCTGACCGCACACGTCTGATTTTGAACGCTATAACACGACATACAGCCGTCATCTGCCTGCTTGCGGCCACCCTGGGCGCCGCGGCACAGCACACCACGCGCCGGCATCTGCGCCGCACGCCGCAGACAGCCGTCGCGGCCCCCGAACCCGCCGACACCCTCACCGGCGCGCAGGCCGATTCCACGGCCCGGTTCAGCGGCTACGAGAAGGCCCTGCGCGCGTCGCGCGAGACACTGTTCGTCACCAACCGCGGCCACAGGCCCATACAGAGCCTGGAATTCACCGTGACATACTTCGACAGCGCCGGGCGCCAGCTACACCGCCGCGTGGTGCGCGCCACAGCTCCCATACCGTCCGGCGAGACTCGCCGCGTCGACTTCCCGACGTGGGACACACAGCGCTCGTTCTACTCCACCCCGGGGCGCCCTCCGCGCGTGGCGGCCATCCCCTACACCGTCACGGTCACCTCACCCAAAGTAATAGTGCTCAACGACTGACATGCACCCGATAGACCACATAAAATCATTCGCCACGCTGACCCCCGAGACCGAGTCGCGCCTCCTCGACATGATGAAAGAGGAGCACCCGCGCCGCGGACACACCATACAGGGGCCGTCGCTCGCAACCTTTGCCTGCTACATAAAGCATGGCGCCGCGCGGATATTCTATACACAGCGCGGACGCGAATACACCGTGAGCTTTGCCTTCGACGACCAGTTTCTCATCGTGCCCCCCTCGATGGCCGAACGCCACGGCGACACCATCACCATCGAGTTCCTCGAACCCTCGACAATCATCGTGGTGCCCGGGGCGCATGTGCGCGACGAGCTGCAGTCGTCGGCCCGCATCTCCGAGAGCGATTCACTGCTCTTCATAAACTCGGCCCTGATACAGCACACGCGCTATCTTGAGGATTTCCTCTCGGTGGCGCTCACCTGCAACGCCCGCGACCGCTATCTGTGGGCAATAAAGATGCATCCGCGCCTCACCAGCTGCGCCACGCTCACACAGATAGCCTCATATCTGGGCATGACAAAAGAGACGCTATACCGTCTGCGCGCCTCGCTTGACAAAAATATCGAAAACAGCAAAGAATGACCCCCGAAGAACAGATACACCGCGCCCTGGGCGCCTGGACGGCGCGTACAGGCGCCACAGAATTCACGCCCCGCGCCGCCCTGATCGACATGGACGGCACCCTCTACGACTCCATGCCCTCGCACGCACGCGCCTGGCAGCGCATGGTATCGGAACTCGGCATACCCTGCGACTACGATGAATTTTTCCTTTACGAAGGTATGACCGGCGCCGAGACCATCGACCTGATTATCCGCCGGGCCTGGGGGCGCCCCGCCACCGACGACGAGAAAGTCACCCTTTACCGGCGCAAGACACAGTATTTCAACGAACTGCCGCGCGTGTCGCCCATGCCCGGCGCTGCACGGATGCTCGCCACGCTCAAAGACCGCGGCGTGGAGCGCGTGCTGGTAACCGGCTCGGCGCAACATTCGGTGATCGACCGCATACGCGCCGACTTTCCCGGCGCTTTCCGCCACGGCATGCGCATAACCGCCAACGATGTCACCCGCGGCAAACCACACCCCGAGCCTTATCTGCGCGGCATGGAGCTGGCCGGCGTGGCCGCGCACGAGGCCATGGTCATAGAGAACGCGCCGATGGGGGTGCGTGCAGGGCACGACTCGGGGGCGTTTACCGTAGCCGTGACCACCGGCCCCATACCGGCCGAAAAGATGGCCGAGGCCGGCGCCGACCTCATCGCGCCATCCATGGAGGCGTTCGCCGACATGCTGCCCATCCTGCTTCAGAGGCTGTTTAAAAATAAATGTTAACGTTCCGGTGGCCGGTTTTTGTGATAAATCACATTAAATCAAAAGGGAGCATAGCGGGCTATGTGACCGTTGATTTAATGCGATTTAGCCAAAAAGCGGCCAAGGCGACGGTAATTTAAAAATTCTTAAGCAGTCTTGAAAGAAATACATTCACAATGAGGATGTGAAAAATAGCCACGCCTCGCGAAAATTTGAGCGTATTCAGAGTTTTCACTCAGTCACATAGCCCGCTATGCTCCTTCGTTCAAGCTCTGAATCCGTCTCAAATTTTCGGCCGGAACGTTTAACATTTATTTTTTAACAGCCTCTTAAAGCCATGTCTGACATAATCTTCACAAACACGCCGGGCCCGGCGCTTGACAGCGTTGTCGCGGCACTCAGGCCGTCGTCGGTGGTAATGCTCGCCGACACCAACACCGCGCGCTGTGTCGTGCCCCGGCTGCGCGAGACTTCGGGAGCCGCCGCACAGGCACCGCTGATAACCGTCGGGGCAGGGGAGGCGTGCAAGTCGCTCGACTCGCTGTCGGCTATATGGTCGCGGCTCGGCACTCTCGGCGCCACGCGCAAGTCACTGCTGGTTAACGTGGGGGGCGGAATCGTCACCGACATGGGCGGATTCGCCGCATCGACGTTCAAGCGCGGCATGGCGTTCGTGAACATCCCCACCACACTGCTGTCGGCCGTCGACGCCTCGTCAGGCGGGAAGACCGGCATAAACTTCGGCGGCCTGAAGAACGAGATCGGCGTATTCAGCACTCCCGAAAGCGTTATTGTGTCGACATGCTTTTTCGACACGCTGCCACACCACGAACTCCTCTCGGGCTATGCCGAGATGATAAAACACGCCCTGCTTGACTCTGAGGCGATGTTCGGGCGCCTGACGGCATCAACGCCCGACAGCCACGACGCCGATACCCTGCTCGGCCTGATACGCGAAAGCGTGGCCGTGAAACAGCGTTTCGTGGCCGCCGACCCCCTCGACACCGGCGTGCGGCACGCCCTGAACCTGGGTCACACATTCGCACACGCCTTCGAATCGCTGGCAATGAGCCAGGGCGCGGAGCTGTCGCACGGCTATGCCGTGGCCCGCGGACTGGTGGCGGCACTCGTGCTGTCGCACATGCAGGCCGGCATGGATACCGCGCCGCTCTACCGCCTGGCCGCATACGTCAGGGAAAACTACGGCGCCCCCGCCGTGACCTGCGACGACTATGAGGCTCTCTTGGGTTTCATGCGCCATGACAAGAAGAACGACACCGCCGCCGACATCAGCTTCACACTGCTCGGCAGGGTAGGGGCCCCCCTCGTGAAACAGCCCGTCCCCCCCACAGCCATCACCGCCGCCCTCGACATCTGGCGTGACCTCCTCCAATAACCCTCATGGTTCTCTGCGGCTCAGGAATGGCATAAAAGACGAAAAACACACATATTTTTGATTTTCAGTGTAAAAATGCGTAGCTTTGCATAGACCTGATTGCATATACACCAACGCTAATTCTTTTACACACTCAATTCATATCACATGATGAAATTATTCACATTTCTGACCGCAGCGGCCATGGCGACCGGGATGGCGTTCGCGACCGGAGTCACCCTGCCGTACACGCAGGATTTCAGCGCTCCCGACGCCCTTGACGGCCTGACTGTCATTAACGCCAACAACGACAACCGGGAGTGGGTACTCAAGGACGGCCATGCGTGGCTCCAGTACGAACAGACCAACCCTTCTGACGACTGGCTGGTGCTCCCGGGCATACAGATGTCGGCCAACAAGGCATACGTTGTGAAGTTCGACGCGTGGGCACATCAGGGCAACTATTTCCCCGAACGTATCGAGGTGAAATACGGCAACGCCCCCGAGGCCCCGGCCCTTACCGTGACCGTGCTCGAACCTACAGTGCTCACCAACAAAGAGGATGAGCCCGTACACTTCGAGTGCGCCATCACACCGGCAGCCGACGGCGTGTATTACATCGGTTTCCACGGCATTTCAGACGCTGACCAGGACGGCCTTTTCCTCGACAACATCGAGGTATCGGAGAAAAGCCTGTCAGTTCCCGCCGAGCCCACCGGTTTCACCGTCACCCCCGACCCGATGGGTTCCAACTCAGCCGTGATCACCTTCAAGGCTCCGCTCCTGGATATGGCCGGGAACACCCTCACGGCGCTCTCGAAAATAGAGATTCTCCGCGCCGACGACGTAATCCACACCGTTGACAACCCTGCTCCCGGTGCCACTGTGACATACACCGACAACGGTGCCTCGCGCGGCCTCACACAGTACAAGGCCGTGGCATATACCGCCGACGGTCGTGGCCGCGAGGCATTCACAACCGTATTCGTTGGTGTGAACACCCCGGCTCCGGTACCCTCGGTGACAGTAAGCGAAAGCTCATCGAAACCGGGGCAGGTGACTCTGACATGGGAGGTACCGACAACCGACATCGACGGCAACCCCATCAACACCAACCTCATCACCTACGAGGTGGTGGAGCGCAACGGCATCTACACCCAGACTGTAATCAAATCGGGCATCAAAGGCACAAGCTACACATACCAGGCTGTACCTGCCGGCGAGCCCCAGCAGTTCAAGCAGTGGGGCGTCTACTCATACACCGACAACGGCACACTTCATGACACCCGCACCGACCTCAAGGCAATCGGGCAACCCTATGTCGCACCTTACGCCGAATCATTCGCCAACGGCGAGGCCGCAACCATCACCGACAACAAGATAGAAGGCATAGAGACCGGCTGGACAGGACACACCGACGAGGAGCGCCTTGGTGTCAAGGCGCAGGACGGCGACAACGGTTTCTCGGGCCTCGTGACCGAAAACAATGAAGACGGCGCCATCCTCACCCTCGGCAAAGTATCACTTGCCGGTGTACAGAACCCCGCGCTTTCGTTCTACCTCTTCAACCCGTCGTCGCAGGCCGCAGGCGCCGTGCTCGATATCTTCGAGGTTCAGATATACGTGAACAACGAATGGCAGACCCTCGCAAACTTCACTCTTGAAAGCCTCGCAAAACAGAATGCCTGGAACCGACTGACCTATCCCCTCGACGATTATGCCGGACAGACCGTACAGTTCCGTTTCCTCGGCCTGGCGGTCAACGGCGGTCTGATTCTGGTAGACAACATCCGTATCGGCGAGCAATACGCCTCGAACATCGGCGCGACAGGCATCAGCCTCCCCCTTCAGGTAAAGCCCAACACCGACTTCACCGTGGGCGTGACCGTTGAGAACTTCGGCACCGCTGATTTCGACGGATACACCGTGGCGCTGTCGCGCAACGGCGAGCGGATAGCCACACTGCCCGGCACCCGCGTGGCGGTCAACGAGGAGGCCACCGTCACCTTCACCGACCGTCTGAACCCGGCCATGGACGACATCGTCTACTACACCGCCACCGTAATCTCTGACCGCGACCAGAATCCCGCCGACAACGACAGCCGCCGCGCCACCGTGACGCTCGTGCGCTCGTCGCTCCCCGCACCCGAGATGCTCACCACACAGGTCAGCGACGACAACGTGACACTTGAATGGCAGGCCCCCGACATGAGCGCAATCAGCGCCACAACAGTCACCGAGAGTTTCGAGCTGGCCGAATCATGGGCCATCGACAATGTCGAGGGCTGGACATTCCATGATGTTGACAACTTCGAGACCTACGGCATCGGTTCATACACATACCCTGGCCGCAACGCCAAGATGGCCTTCCAGGTCTTCGACGCCAATTCCGACCCCTTTGCCACCGAGACAGGCTTTGACGCCAACACCGGCAGCAAGTATCTGGCATCTTTCGCATCGAAGAGCCTCAAAAACGATGACTGGGCCATCTCGCCGCGCCTGAGCGGCGAGGCACAGACCATCTCATTCGCCGCATCATCATTCAACCTCGGCGGCACAGGCTACCAGTATCTCGAAAGTTTCGAGGTGCTTTACTCCACCACCGGCACCGAGACATCAGACTTCACCAAGATAGCTGAAGTGCCCGAAGTCCCCGAGGCCTGGACGCAATACAGCTACAACCTCCCCGAAGGGGCGCTCTATTTCGCAATCCGCTGCACCTCAGAGAACAAGTACATCTTCATGGTCGACGATGTGACTTATGCTCCTGCAAAGGCTCTCGACGAAACATCATTCGGTGGCTACAACATCTACCGCAACAGCATGAAAGTCAACGACACCCCCGTCAGCGCCCTCACATACACCGACACCCGCGTACCCAAAGGTGACCACACCTACGTCGTGACAGCCCTCTTCGGCAACGAGGAGTCAGACATCTCGAACCTCGCCACCGCCACAGTCACATACGGCGGTCTTGACGGCGTAAACGCCAACAGCGGTGTCACCGTATCGGCACAGGGCAACACCATCGTCGTCACCGGCAACGCCGCCGCCACCGTCTACGGTACCGACGGCCGCACCGTGGCCGCAATCCCCGCCGCTGACCGCGCCACAGCCACAGTAGCCCCCGGCGTCTATATCGTGAAGGCCGGCGACAAGGCAGTACGCATAGCCGTGCGGTAAGCATATTTCCGCATAAACGCCATCGGGGGCGCTGCCGGCCGGCAGCGCCCCCGTGTTTTTT
>CALJBF010000119.1 GCA_938027385.1 uncultured Porphyromonadaceae bacterium
GAAAATCCGGCATATCCGTTTGCCCACTTTTCCCAATATGGGAAATGAGAATTGGTTCTCATGAACTTACTTGTCTCACTTTTGATCAGCTTTACAAAATCTGCTACCGAAATTGTGGCAGGTATGTCACAGAGCAAATGCACATGGTCAGGCATCCCGCCGATTCGCCACACCTTTGCGTTGCGAGACATAGCAAAGTCATACATATATTTGTACAGTTCTCGTTCATGCTCAGTGTTGATGACAGGTCTTCGACGGTACGTTCCGAAAACCAGGTGATATGTAAAGGCGGTGTGGCTCATGGTGAAATTAAATTTGTGTAAATCGGCGTCCTCCAGACGCCCCATAGATGGTGGATACTTTTCCCGGACATACCTTCGCCCTGCGGGCTTTGGCGTGCCCGGTTATGAAAAAATCGGCGTCCTCCAGACGCCCACGCCTAATGCCTGAATTCATTAGTGGGGCGCATTCATTAGTGGGCACTAATGTTTTAATATCAAAAATCATGGCATTTAGTCGAGATTTGTTTGATGCAAAGTTAATTGATAGTGCAGTAATTTACAAGCATCGGGCATGGATAAAAATGGAGTTAAATGGTGTGAAAAAGGATTTTGTAAGCCAGGTTGTTTGGAAGTCGAAAAATATTGATAACTTTGCAATGCTTACTTGATAAAACGAATCATAGCGATGGTATTATCTATGACAGGTTTCGGCTCAGCCGTTGCCGAAATCAATAATCGGAAATTCACTTTTGAGGTCAAGTCGCTCAATTCCAAGCAGCTCGATCTGTCGATGAGGGTGCCGGCGGGTTACCGCTCGCTCGAGGCCGAGATGCGTTCGGCCGTGGCACCGCTGCTTGAGCGCGGAAAGGTGGAGCTCTCGATGTTTGTGGAGACTGTCGGCGGTGACGCGTCGGTACAGCTCAATCTTCCGGCCCTCGAGGCTTACAAGAAACAGATTGTCGAGGCATCTGAACGCCTTGCGATTCCCCAGCCGCAGGACTGGTACAGCGTACTGCTGCGTTTCCCCGACGCGGTGCACAGCGAGTCGCCCGCCGAGGTGTCGGCCGACGAGCGCGAGGCGATTTTCGACGCCCTTACACGTGCCGTGCAGGCGCTCACCGACTACCGCGAGACCGAGGGACGCAAACTTACCGAATTTTTCCGTCAGCGCATAGCGCGCTTGTCGGAACTGCTCGCCGAGGTGCCACGCTATGAGGTGGAGCGCATGACGCGTATCCGCGCGCGCATCACCGACTCGCTCGCCGCGATTCCCCAGGCCGACTATGACAAGGGGCGTTTCGAGCAGGAGATGATATTCTATATCGAGAAACTCGACATTACCGAGGAGAAACAGCGCCTCGCACAGCATCTGGGATATTTCATCGAGACTCTTGACGGCAAGCGCGGCCAGGGTAAGAAACTCGGTTTCATCGCCCAGGAGATGGGCCGCGAGATCAACACCCTCGGCTCGAAGAGCAACCACGCCGAGATGCAGATTCTCGTGGTGAAGATGAAAGACGAGCTTGAGCAGATCAAGGAGCAGGTGCTGAACGCCCTCTGACATACCGGAAAAGTCAGACAAGTCGGACGGCTCAGACAAGTCGGACGGCTCGGACTTTCCCGACAGCACAAAACCTAACAAGAAAAGCCAGTAACAACTGCCATGAATAAAGGGAAATTGATTATCATTTCGGCACCTTCGGGGTGCGGTAAGTCAACCATAATAGGCGACATCATGGATCGCGGCGAACTCGACCTGCAGTTCTCGGTGTCGGCCACCAACCGCAAGCCCCGTCCGGGCGAGGTCGACGGCGTCAGCTACCACTTCCTCTCTGACGAGGAGTTCAAGGACCTGATTGCCAACGGCGCCTTCGTCGAATACGAGCAGGTATATCCTGGCCGCTACTACGGCACCCTGCGCTCTGAAATTCAGAACCGCGTCGATGCCGGGCACAACGTGATTCTCGACATCGACGTGAACGGCGGCATGAACGTGCGCCGTCAGTTCGGCGACGAGGCACTGAGCATCTTCATCGCTCCGCCGAGCGTCGACGAACTGCGTCGCCGCCTGGTTCAGCGCGGCAGTGAGTCGCCCGAGGCTATCGAGGAGCGCGTGGGTCGTGCCGAATACGAGCTCGGTTTCCGCGACAGGTTCGACCATGTGGTGGTGAATGACGAGCTCCCCCGCGCCATAGGCGAGATTGAGAAACTGATGGCCGATTTCATCAACAAAGACAAGAACTGATGGCCGCCGGGCCGCACAGCCCGTCGCCCCGCCGCATTACTGTCGGGGTGATGGGTGGCTCATACAATCCGCCGCATAACGGCCACATCGCCGTGGCGCGTGCGGTCATCGCCGCCGGGCTGGCCGACAGGGTCATGCTGGTTCTGTCGCCGCAGAATCCGCTGAAGGCGGCGGATTCCGCCATGGCTCCCGATGCCGACCGCATGGAGATGCTGCGCCTGGCCGTGGTCGGCGAGCCGGGGCTCGTGGCCTCTGACATTGAACTGTCCATGCCGAGGCCGTCGTACACCGCCGCGACGCTCAGGCGCCTTGTGGCCGAGCACCCCGACTGCCGTTTCAGGCTGATCATCGGGGGTGACAACTGGGCGATTTTCGACCGTTGGCGCGAGAGCGGGTTCATAGCCGCGAATTTCAGCCCGATAGTCTACCCGCGCCCGGGTTCCGTGCTGACCGGCGAGGGCGCCGACCTGCTTGAGGGGGTGCCGGAATTCGATGTCTCGTCGACCGAGGTACGCCGACGCATAGCTGCCGGAGAGCCGGTCGACGGTCTTCTCTCCCCCGCAGTGGTGAACTATATCACGGCGCACGGGTTATACACGAACAACAAGAAACCATATACACCATGACCACAAACGCCATAACGTTCATAGGGCTGTGCAATGAGTATTGCGTGGCTGTGGAGAACGCGCGCGAGACTGACCGCGACGAGTTCGTGAACCTGATGCTCAGGCTGTTGCCGAGGCTTTATATCACCGCCACCGATCTTGTGGCTGCCGGTGACGACGAACGCGCCGACGATGTTTTCCTGGCCGACGCCCTCGACGAGGACTACTACGAGGCCCTGCGGCGCAACATGGAGGAACTTCTCGGCCCCGACGACGTATATCTCGAGGTCTTTGAGGAGGATATGAAATACTCTGACACGCCGGTGGCGGCGTCGGTATCCGAGGGGCTGGCCGACATCTTCCAGTCGCTCTACAACTTCATAAGCACCGTGCGCGACTCGACCGACGAGGTCGTGTCCGGTGCCATCGCCACCGAAACCGAGGAGTTCCGCAGTTTCTGGAGCTCCACGCTTTGCAACACCCTGCGTGCCCTGAACCATATCAGATATAATTGACACCATGCACACGCCCGAGCAGCAGCGCATACTTGACCTGCGCGACATCATAAACCGCCACAACCACAACTATTATGTGCTGAACGCGCCCGAAATCTCTGACCGCGACTTCGACATGTTGCTCAAGGAGCTTGAGGCGCTTGAGGCCGCGCACCCCGAGATGGACGACCCCCTGTCGCCAACGCGCCGCGTGGGGTCTGACCTGCTTTCGGGATTCGAGTCGGTCGAGCACATCCACCCGATGCTGTCGCTGTCTAACACCTATTCGATCGATGAGGTCGACCAGTGGTTCGGCCGCGTGCGTTCGGGGCTGGGCGACGCGCCTTTCGATGTCGTGGGCGAGATGAAGTTCGACGGCACCTCGATATCGCTCATCTATGAGCACGGGCGTCTGGTGCGCGCGGTGACACGCGGCGACGGCGAGCGCGGCGACGTGGTCACCGAGAACGTGAAGACCATAAAGTCCATCCCCCTGCGGCTCTCGGGCGAGGGGTGGCCCGATATGTTCGAGATCCGCGGCGAGATACTGATGCCCTGGAGCGCTTTCGAGCGCCTGAACAAGGAGCATGAGTTCAACGAGGAGCCGCTGTTCGCCAATCCGCGCAACGCCGCAGCCGGCACGCTCAAGACCCTCGACACCCGCGAGGTGGCGCGCCGCGGCCTTGACGCGTATTTCTATTACCTGTTGGGCCCCGACCTGCCTGGCGACAATCATTACGACAACATGATGGCCGCTCGCTCGTGGGGGTTCAAGGTATCGGAGATTATGACGCTGCTGCACTCGCTCGACGAGGTGGATGCGTTCATAAAGCACTGGGACGAGCACCGCAAGGAACTCCCCGTGGCCACCGACGGCCTGGTGTTCAAGGTAAACAGTCTGCGCCAGCAGCTCAATCTCGGGTTCACGGCAAAATCGCCGCGCTGGGCCATAGCCTACAAGTTCCCGGCCGAGAGGGCGCTCACGCGGCTCGACCATGTGTCGTTCGAGGTCGGCCGCATGGGTGTCGTCACACCCGTGGCGAATCTCGACCCTGTCCTGCTGTCGGGCACGGTAGTGAAACGCGCCTCGCTGCACAATGCCGACATCATCAAGTCGCTCGACATACACGAGCATGACATGCTCTACGTTGAGAAGGGTGGGGAGATCATCCCCAAAATTACCGGTGTCGACGAGAACGGCCGCCTCCCCGGCGCCGCGCCCGTCACCTTCGTGACACACTGCCCGGCCTGCGGCACCCCGCTGAAACGTGTGCCCGGCGAGGCTGCCTGGATCTGCCCCGACCGGTTCCACTGCCCCCCGCAGATTGTGGGGCGCATCGAGCATTATGTCGGCCGAAAGATGATGAACATCGACGGCGTCGGCGAGGAGACAGCCCAGGCGCTATACGACGCCGGATATGTGCGCGACGTCGCCGACCTCTACGACCTTACCTACGACCAGCTGCTCCGCCTCCCCGGTTTCGGGCCGCGTTCGGCCGAAAAGGTACTCGACGGCCTCAAGGCATCGCTCGACATGCCATACGACCGCGTGATCTACGGCCTGTCGATACCGTACGTGGGCGACACCGTGGCAAAAAAAGTCGCAAAGGCGTTCCCCGACATCGACACCCTCATGTCGGCCACTTTCGACGAGCTGTCGGCCACGAAAGATATCGGCCCGCGCATCGCCGAATCCATTATTGAGTATTTCAACAACCCGCGCAACCGCCGCATGGTCGAGCGTCTGCGTCGTGTGGGGCTGCAGATGTCGATGCCCGAAACCGAAGAGGGGGAGACCTCAGACCGGCTCGGCGGGAAGACATTTGTGATTTCCGGCACCTTCAGCCGCCATTCACGCGAGGAATACAAGGAGCTGATAGAGCGCAACGGCGGCCGCAACGTCGGGTCTATCTCCAAGAAGACCGACTACGTGCTTGCCGGCGAGAACATGGGTCCCGCCAAACGCGAGAAAGCTGCCGCCCTCGGCATCCCCGTCATCGACGAAGACACCTTCCTCGCCATGATCGCCGGGGAATAACATGATGTGATATTACCACACAGCTTATCCTTTTTGTCTATAACACGGTATCAGGCAATATTGATGCCCAATAGGGCTACAGTTGTGCTTGATACCCATTGCTTGTTAGCATTATCGGCGTCCCTATGGATAGAAAGTCGAAATCCATGAGTCCGTCTAACGATTGCAAAAACCTTTTTCATTGTAATGGGGTAACACTCGCGGATTTAGTGTATGCTTGTCTGGTTGTGGTTTGAAATCAAATTGATGCTTTTGAGCTTTTTGGGGTGTCACTGTTCTTTTTTTGAAACTGATTATTGTAGACAAAAGTCTGATAAAATTGATATTTTGCTTGCATTTTGTTTTAATATGTATTATATTTGCGGAGTCCAAAATACCTTTCCGTATTTGACGTTCTGACATAATTCACTCCACATTATTCAACCTATCATATCATGAAAGATCGTTTCGCTCTCTCAATTGCAGCTATTGTTGTTTTTACGACTGGCGCCAAGACTCTGCGTCTTGGTGATCTTGCGCCATTGACCAAAGGCACGATAGTAACTCCACAAAAGCCTGATTTTGACATCTCCGTGGCGCAAGATTCTACATCTGCAACCTTTACTGTCAAGTTGTCGACCGTAAATGTAGAGAGGGACAACGAGCTTTATCCCTCTTCGTTCTGGTGGTTCTTAGATGACTTTACTCCTGAGTCTGAGGGAGGCAGAGCTGCTTTGCCACAACGCTCTCTTGTTTTCCAGCTGCCGGGGAATGCAGAAAATGTGACGCTGACTGAAAACTACACCAAATGGCAGACAATTACGGGCTATACGCCTACTCCGGCAAGGCCACCTCTGCTCATGGGGTCAGGAGAATCGTACACCCGCGATAACGTACCCCCCGTCTCGTATTATGCCGCATCTGATGCTCCTGCGGCAGAAATAGCATGCATTACTAGGCAGCGTGACAGTAAACTGGCTTACATACAGTTGCGGCCATTCAGGTATTCCGCACCGGGAACCGCGGTTTCAGTATGTTATGAGTTTTCGTATACTCTTGTGTTTGACAAATCGCCCGAATCAAACTCACGACGTCAAATGGGGAATAGTCAGTCTGAATTACAGGACAAGACCATAAGTGTAACTGATCCATGGTGGGATCTTTCAACCCTCGACATACAGTACGATTCAACACGCATACTCCGCCCGATATTGGAGTGCCGGAACTACATCAGGCCGTCAAATTATCTGATTATCACTACTCCACAGAATTATGATGCTATCCGAGAGTATGCGCGTTGGAAAAAAATGCTTGGGCACAAGTGCTATGTCGCGAACAGTGCGACATGGTCTGTGGAAAAAATCAAATCAACCATTTCTCATTGTTACCAGACAGATTCAGCGTTGCATTATGTGCTTTTTGCAGGCTCTGTCATCGATATCCCTGCCGCGCTACACGAAATCAGAACTAATGCAGACGGATCTACAGAAAGGTATGATTACTCCGATTTCCCGTATGCGGCATTTTTCAATATAGGAGAAACCATAGAATATGAGCGGTCTATATACACAGGTCGTTTATTGGTAGATGATCCCAGACAGATGCCGATTATCACCAACAAACTGCGTAGTATATATAAACTTGGCATCGATGATCTTTCATTCCATAAAAATGCCGCGCATGTGTCTTATTTCGGCATCAACACGAATCCTTTGGTGCCTGAAATTGAAGCCGGTGGCTATTACATGGTGGAGACTGCTTTGAATGTATATGACCAGGCTGTTAAGCAGGGCAAAACTGTAACACGATTGAATTACAAACATCCGAAAGCCACTCCAAAATATTGGAAGGATCGCCAGGGACAGCAGCATCTTTTACCTGAAGATTTGATGTACCCGGGATTTCCATGGGATGCTGATTCTACTGACGTGACTGCGGCATTTAATGCGGGAAACCACTATATATTCACTTATGCTCATGGAAGTGCTGACAGTTGGTCAGACGACAGTTCAAACTGGGACAAACCTGTTTTTGCCTCCCGACAGATGGGAATGGTCAATAATGCAGACAAATTGCCGTATGTATTCAGCGTCTCGTGTCTGACGGGAAATTTCAATAGACCTGATGGAATGGCCAAGACCCTGCTCAATTCAAAAGATGGTGCTTGTGGAGTCGTAGCATCCCCGTTGGAGTTGAAATGCTATTATGCCGCGCCATTTGCAGTGGGGTTATTCAAAACCATCTGGCCTGACGATCGTGAGGGAAATTCGTCACTTAGCCCTGATGCGACGATAAATCTGGATCCTAAAATGTTCGCATTGGACATCAAGAACCACGAGTATGTGGATGAGGAATGGTATGCTATGGGAAATATAGTGGATCTGGCAATGAGATATGAGCGACTCATGCATGGTATATCAACAGTTCCCAATCATCTTAGAGAATTGATTCACATTTATGGTGACCCAGGCATATTTTTTAATACCGAGACCCCCACAGACATACTGGGCGTGCGTTTTTGGCTGAGAGATAAGGTTGTAGTCGATCTCTCCGGTAAATGTAGCCATGCTTTCTACCTTAAGTTGCCGGAACGTGCAGTGATTGGAGTATACAATGAGACCAAAAACGAGGTCACACGATATTATACTGACGAAGTCTGTCATCCGGTAAACTCCACTGATAAATATCATGTGGTAATCACAAAACATAATAAAATTCCACTGGAGTTTCATGTTGATAACGGCGTCATAACAGCCTCCGGACCGTATATTGGCAAAGTTATGTCATCATTATTGTTGCATAGCGCCGTTCAAAAAAGTGCCGATACGGTTGCAGTTTCATTTGTTTTCGACGAAACCGAGGCTGCCGACTATAATGGAACTATTCTTTTAAAGGATCTGAACAATAACATTCTTGCAACGGAACAAGTGACGGCACAGAGCGGCACTGTGACCCTGTCGTCCCCAGTCCTCAGAA
>CALJBF010000120.1 GCA_938027385.1 uncultured Porphyromonadaceae bacterium
GCTGGCGGTTGTTGCCGTAGCCGCCCTGCTGACGGTTGTTGCCGTAGCCGCCCTGCTGGCGGTTGTTGCCGTAGCCGCCCTGCTGACGGTTGTTGCCGTAGCCGCCCTGGCGGTTGTTGTTGTAGCCACCCTGACGGTTGTTGTAGCCGCCCTGGCGGTTGTTGTTGTAACCGCCGTTGGCGTTATAGTTGTTGCGCGGCTTGTAGCCACCCTCCTGGTTCTGCGGGGTGTTCTCGCCGTTGTCCATCCCTTCGGCCTGTGCCTGCTGGGGACGAGGCTGATAAGGCCGCTGCTGATAGGGGCGCTGGTTGTTGTAGCCCCCCTGCTGACGGTAGTTGTTGTAACCGCCCTGGCGGGGCTGATAGCCCCCCTGACCGTAGTTGTTGCGCTGGTAGGGGCGCTGGCCTTCGGGGCTGTAACCACCCTGCATGCCATCACCGCCCTGCTGACGGTCGGCGTTGTAAGATCCCTTGTCGTAGCTGTTGTGTTCGGCACCGGTCGACTCCATGCCCGAAGTCTGCTGGATGCGAGGCCTTTTAGGCTTTTTCGGTTCGTTGGTTTCCATGATTTAAGAATGATTTCCGAGTTCTAAGCGGCAAATTTCCCACTGCCTCGCGGCAGTCGGCGGGAGTGAATTGTAACTTAAAAACGTGTCGGTGGTGGATAGTTTGTTGTTTGTTGAAGATTTTGTTGTTTGGTTGGCTTTTAAGTGCTTTTTGATGAGACAAAATTAGACATTATTTCACTATAAAACAAAAAAATGCACCGTTTGGATGCACTTTTTTTGCAATAACTGTAATTTTTTTCGACATCATCGTGCCAGGGCGGCGATGCAGATGTAGACTATCGTGGCGGCGTTGACTGCGATGACGGCCGAAACGCCGCTTGCCGTGACCGTGGTGCCCAGGGTAAGTGCATTCCCTCCGGGACGCATTATGCGCGGCAGCAGGGCCGTGGTATAGCTCACGAACGGGGCGGTGCAGCGCTCGGAAATGACGCTCTGCGGTGTCGTGCGGTCAAACAGGCGCCTTACGGCGAAGTAGCACGCCGCGCCCACGGCCGAGCCTATGATGGTGCCCACAAGCAGGTCGCCTGGGTAGTGCACCCCCAGGTAGAGGCGCGTGTACGAGTTCAGCACGGCCCACCCGAGCATGAACGCCGCAAACCCGCGCCGGTGCACAAGCAGGCTCATGAACATGGCCAGGGCGAACGAGTTGGCGGCGTGGCACGAGGGGAATCCGTAGCGGCCGCCCCGGTACCCGTCGACGATATAGGCCATCTGCGACAGGGTGTTCTGCAGGTTCGACGGGCGCAGACGCTCCACCGCCGGACGGATGAACGTGGCGCACAGCTGGTCGGTGATGGTCACGGCAAGCACCACGCCCAGGAGGTAGAACAGCATCTTCGGCCAGCGGCACGCGCGCCACATCATGAACACCAGGGCCGCATACATCGGCACCCAGACGAAACGTCCGGTGAAGGTTTTCATGAAACCGTCGAAGAACGGAGAGCTCGCGCCGTTGAAAAAGAGAAATACCTGCGTGTCTATGTCGTTAAGAAACTCTATCATCGCTGTCGGAGAGATCTGTTTGTAGGATAATGATAAGGTATTTACGGCAAAATTACAGATTTATTTGGTGAGCGCCCAAATCTTAGGCAGATTTAACACTCGGGCGCTTTCACTGCCCCAGCAGAAATATGGTTGGCGTCTTGGCATAGTCATATTTTGCGCGGGCCCACTCGGAGAGGGGCATCACCTTCACCGATTCGTCGGGGCCTGTGATGTCTGAGGCCACGCAGAGGCGCAGGTCGCCGGGCAGGGCCTTGGTTAGCTCGGCGATGAGGCGGTTGTTGCGGTAGGGGGTCTCGATGAAGATCTGTGTCTGCCCCTCGCGGCGCAGGCGCCGTTCCATCTCGCGCAGGACGCGTGTGCGGGCACCGCTCTCGACGGGCAGATACCCAGCGAAAGCGAAACTCTGGCCGTTGAACCCCGAGGCCATCAGCGACAGCAGTATGCTCGACGGCCCGGTCATGGGCACCACCGTTATGCCGCGGCGGTGCGCCTCGGCCACGGCCAGGGCACCGGGGTCGGCCACGGCGGGGCAGCCGGCCTCGGAGATTATGCCGCAGTCGGTGCCGTCGGCCACGGGGTCGAGCATGGCGGGCACATCCTCGGGGCGCGTGTGCTCGTCGAGCACCGTGAACCGGCACTCGTCGATGGGGAAGTCGCGGTGCGCCTTGCGCAGAAAACGCCGTGCTGAACGCACGTTCTCAACTATGAAATACCTTACCGCGAGCAGGCGCTCGAGCTCGGCGGCTGTGAGACAGCTGTCGGGCCGGGCGCTGTCGCTCAGCGGCACGGGGAACAGATAGACCTTACCCTGCGCAGGCATCACTCGGCTTTGAAATGCGGGGCAAAGAGACGCTTGACCTCGTCGGTGCGGTCGGTCTTCTCCCAGGTGAAGAGTTCAACCTCGATCTCCTTGTCGCCGTTGTATGGCGACGTGAATTTCTTGACCGTGCGGCGCGGGGTGCGGCCCACGTGGCCGTAAGCGGCGGTTTCGAGGTATATGGGGTTGCGCAGGCCGAAGTGCTCGATGATGGCGGCGGGGCGCAGGGGGAATATGCCCGAGCGGGCCACCATGTCAGAGATTTCGGCGTCTGAGAGGTTCACGCGGGCGGTGCCGCGGGTGTCGATGTTGATGCTCACGGGGTCGGCCACGCCGATGGCGTAGGCTAACTGCACGAGCGCCTGCTCGGCCACGCCGGCGGCAACGAGGTTCTTGGCGATGTAGCGTGCGGCGTAGGCGGCCGAGCGGTCGACCTTCGAGGGGTCTTTGCCCGAGAACGCGCCGCCGCCGTGCGCACCGCGGCCGCCGTAGGTGTCGACGATAATCTTGCGGCCGGTGAGGCCGGTGTCGCCGTGGGGGCCGCCGATCACGAACTTGCCGGTGGGGTTCACATGCAGGGTGTAGTCGCCGAAGAGCGCCTTGATGTTCTCGGGCATACGGGCGAGCACGCGGGGAATGAGCACCTCGCGGACATCGCGGCGTATGATGTCGAGCATCTCGCGGTCGGCCTCCTCCTGCGAGCGGCCTTCGCCGGGGAGGATGAAATCGTCGTGCTGGGTCGACACCACGATGGTGTCGATGCGCACGGGGCGGTCGTTGCCGTCATACTCCACTGTCACCTGGCTCTTGGAGTCGGGACGCAGGTACGACTTGCGTTTCCCCTCGGGGGTTATGTATGTGAATTCGTTCCCCTCACGGCGTATTGTGGCCAGCTCTTTCACCAGCTCGTGGCTCAGAGCCAGAGTGAGCGGGATGTAGCGGTCGGTCTCCGAACAGGCGTAGCCGAACATCATACCCTGGTCGCCGGCACCCTGCTCGGCGGCCTCGGCGCGGTTCACGCCGCGGTTGATGTCGCCGCTCTGCTCGTGCACGGCCAGGAGTACGCCGCACGACTCGCCGTCGAATTTCAGCTCTGAGTCGTTGTAGCCGATCTGCTTGATCACGCGGCGGGCGGTCTCGGGGATGTCGATGTAGCACTCCGACGAGATCTCGCCGGCGATAACTACCTGCCCTGTGGTGACAAGTGTCTCGCAGGCCACATGCGACTGCGGGTCGTAGGCCAGGAGTTTGTCAAGAATGGCATCGGAAATTTGGTCGGCCACTTTGTCGGGATGTCCCTCAGAGACCGATTCAGACGTAAAAAGATAGTTCATGGGTCTTTTTAGCATTTTTTCAAGTGGTTGCAAGCAATCAAATTTGTCCACATGACCCCGGGGCGACGTTGCCGCTGCGGAATCTCTCGATTCATGGCATGGGTGGGCGTTGTCGGGGTCTTAACGATGTAGAGGCCGGGCCGCGATTGCTCTCAGCGGCCGGAGCGGCGGCAAAGTTACGAAATAAATTTGGTTTTTGAGAAAAAAACAGTAACTTTGCATCCGCTTTAGGCCGAATTGTGCCTGGGCGAAAGGATTGACTTATGGTGTAATGGTAGCACTGCAGTTTTTGGTTCTGCCTGTCCTGGTTCGAATCCGGGTAAGTCAACAAACAAGGGGTTGGGCCTCAGGCCCAACCCCTTGTCATGTCTGTATGCGTGGCCACAGGGCTCAGCGCACCATCACTTTGGCTGTGGTGTCAGGTGTCGTGACCACGTAGACACCCGCGGGCACGCTGACGGTAAGCGTCGAGGCGGGGATGCCGGTATAGTAAAGACGTCCGTCGGCGCCGCTTATGCTGACACGCAGCCCCTCCGCTCCGGTGACCACTATACGGCTGTCGGTTACAGTGACGCTGATGTCTGAAACAGTTACGCCGCACAGGGCGCCCACCACTACGTCGAGAGGTGCCGACGGAGCCGAGACGCCTTTGTCGTATGTGGCTGTGACCATGTAGCTGTGATGTTCGCCGAGCTGCACGGCACTGTCGGTATAGCCCGGTGAAGTGAGAAGTGCGTCGTTCAGTCTGACACCGTCGCGCCAGATGTCATAGCCCAGCAACGACACGGGCGTGCGGTTGCTCTCGCGCCGGAAGGTCACGTCGTCAACAAGCAGCAGGTATGCGCCCGTGGCGCAGTTGCGAATGGCGAAGTGTGTCGCGCCCTCGGGGAGTTCTACCTCATATTCGGTGAATTTGCCGGGGAGATTGTCGAAGACGGCGCACATCTCGTAGTCGGCCTGGTCGAAACTGTCGGCAACGGATGTGGTGTACCATATCTCGATTTTCTCGGGGTATGAGGGGTCATAACTGCGTGCGAACAGGCGGATGGTCTGTGCCGAGCCGTCGAGCGTAGGCGAGACGGCCCAGTCGTCGTTCTGGCCGTTGTCCCAGCGGAACAGCGACGCGAGGGCCTTGTGTCCCGAACGGGTGTCGAATCCGCTTTCAAATCCGGGCTCCACGTTGTCGAGGATATAGAAGGCCAGCGTGCTTATCGAGTAGTCGATGAAGGGGGTGGTGACACCCATTATGCCCCCCACGGGTGACTGGTCGAGGTCGACAAATTCCCAGCCGTCGAGCTCGTGGGCCCAGCTCTCGGCGTTCTCGAAGTCTTCAGTGTACGGGAAGGCCACGCCGCGCGAGATGTCAGGTTCCGTCCATGTGAGTGTCAGGCCGTTCTCGTTGCTTTCGGCAGCCAGGGCAGTGGGAGCCGGCAGGCACGACTGCTCCGGCATGACCGTCACTGACGCGCAGGTGTTGTTTGCGGCAGTCTCGTCGGTGTCGCTTGTCACGGTGGCATGCAGCTCGAGTGCGGTCGTGGCCATTTCGGGCATCTGCACTTCAAAGTCATAGACTGCCGAGCTGTTGAAATCGAGTGACTGCGCGTTGCGTGTGCCGACCAGTTCTCCGTCGGCAAACAGCTGCACGGTGAAATCGCCTGTGGGGAGCGCGCCCTCATTACGGACGGTCACCGAGGCCGTGAAACTCTGTCCGACAGCCGCGCGCACGGGCGCCGACACTTTCAGGGCCGCGATGTCGTGCATCGGAATAGAGGTCAGCGAGATGTTGTCGACCAGCATGAACGAATATTTGTTCAGCTGCCCCTGGATGCGCAGTGTCACCAGTTTGCCCGCATACTCGTCGAGCCGTATCATTATTCGGTTCCACTCCTCGTAGACAGGCAGTGTATTGAGCTCGGCGTCGTAGATCTTTGTCTCGGTACCGGTGGCGATGTCGGTTATGAACAGGCGCAGTGTGTTTGTGTCGTCGGCGCCCATGGGGAATGTGAATATCGAGAGGGCCGGATGCTCTTCGCCTGCGAGCGAGATGAGTCCGGTGAAGAGGTCGGCAGTAGATCCGTTCTCATAGCCGGCCATGGCGAAGTATCCGTTATCGCCGTCCTGGGTGGGGATGCCGGTGTCATATTCGCCGGTGATGGTCCAAGTGGCTGTAGAGCCGCTTACGCGCCATGCCTGGTCAGGTGCCGAACACCCTTCGTGGAACGAGGTGGCCGGGGTGCCCACGGGTTTCATGGCCGAGAGGGTGGCGTCGCTTGTCCCGGCGGGAGCCACGGCGGTGACGGCATACTGCAGGAATTTCTGCTCGCCAGGTTCGACCGGAGTGTACCGGTATGTGGTTCCGGTCACGCCTGTGGCCACGGGATCGTAAACCAGGGCGCCGTTCACTATCGAGACGGTGTATGTCAGGGCTGCGGGGTCGATCTCATTGCCGTGGGTGTTGGCTGTCACGGCATCCCAGCTGATCAGTACCTCGCCGGGGTTGTCCGTGATGTCGAGCCGCACCTCCGCCGGTGCCACGGGTATGCCGTTGCCGATGTAGACCGACGCCGAGACGGGGTCGCCCGTTCCTTCGCTGTTGGTGGCGGTGGCGGTATATGTGTATGACCCCTCGGAGTCGACGTTGTCGGTAAAGGTCAGTGTGGCGCCGGGGGCCGGGTTGTGGAATGTCTTTATGAGCTGTCCGTCGCGGAAAAGCTCGGCCTTTTCGAGGCCGGTGAGGCTGTTGCCGCTGATGGCAGTTGCCGGGGCTTTCATGCTGACTGTGGCCGAGAGGGCACCGCGCGGGGCGGCTGTGGCCTGGAGTGCGGTGACTGTGGAGGGGAGTTCTGCGGAGAATGATGCCGTGAGCGAGAAGTTGCTGAAGGCCAGGTAGAATGTGTTCATCGGCGAGATGCCGTGCAGACCGATGGTGTAGACTCCGGATTCTGACGGCGTGACCGTGAGGGTGTATTCCTTGCCTGAGGTACTGATGACCTCGGTGGGAGGCAGCAGGGTCTGTGTGAGGGCCTCTACTGATGTGCCGCGGCCGTATTTGACCTCGAATTTCTCGGCAGGGTCAGAGGCTGTGTAGGCCTTGAACGAGAATTTGTAGGCGTTGCCTCTCTGGAGGCGCAGCGGCGGGGTGAGCAGCCAGTCGTCCATCGAGACATAGCCGTAGTTGTTGATGCGCACATAATGCTGGCAGCCGAGCACAAGGGCATCCTGCCGGTTGAACGTGATTCCGTCGCCGTTGGCGTCGACGATGGTGAATCCGTCGAGTCCCTGGTCGAATGAGCTTGCGAAAGGTGGTGTCAGGCTCCCCATCGTTATGGTGTTGGAGATGCCGGGCGCCGATGCTATGCCGTCGTATTCGGCGGTTACGCTGTAGCTGCGGTATGTGAGGTCGGTGGCCTCGGGGCATTGCTCGCTGAATGACGTGGCGGCGATCTTGTCGGCGACAACGATGTTGTCGGGCATTCGGCGCACGGTGTATAACATGGAGAGGGTGTTTACGTATCCGCCGTTGACCGAGGCCGATACCGGTTCCCAGTTAAGCGTCATCACCCCGTCGGCGTATGTCAGCACGGGCTCCGGCGCCACGGGGGTGTCTTTACCCACGAATACGTTACGGACTGTGGCAGCGGGGCTGTTGCCCACGTTGTTGGCCACCACGACGGTGAAATCGTAGAGGCCACCCTGCGGCACGGTCACGGCCATCGCCGAGGAGGCGCCGCAGGTAACGCGCTGTCTGGCCAGCTCGGTGCCCTGCGACATCACTATGGCGGTGAGGGAGCCTGTCGTCGGGGTGCCGTCGTAGAGGGTGCCGGGAGCGGTGAAGGTGAGCGAGCCTGTGAGTGTGCCGTCAGAAAAGTGTGCCGCCAGGTCGGTTACAGAGGCCGGAGCCTTGTCGAGAGCGGCGGGAGCCGCTGTCTGCAGCCCCACTACCACCTGGTCGTTGGGGAACTGGCATATATAGCTGGCCTGCCCTGTGGCGAGATCCACTTCGGTGAGGTAGCTCTTGTCGTCAAGCTGGCTGAGCGCCCAGAACATGCGCCCTGTGCGCGGGTCGATGGTGGCGTCGGTGCGGTACTGGGGTTTCATGCCGGTATCGCCGACAAGGGTGACCGATGCGTTTTCCTTGCTGATTCTGTACAGCTCGGATTTCACGCATACATCCTGCACGCCGTTGGACTCGAAATATTCGCGAATGCCGTAAAGTTCGCCGGTCGCCGAGCATGCTATGGTGGTCCACCTGCCGGGCAGGTTGCCCAGTAGGGTTATCTGGGTCTTGTCTTCGAGCTGTGCCGGATCGGGCCGGAAGTCAATGGCGGCAAGCTGCAGGGCTCCGCTGACTTCCACGATGCCGTAGACGTGCTCGCTCACAGGGTCGTATGTCAGCGTCACCGAGGGGTAGCTGGCCGAGGTCGAGAACATCGGCTGCCCGGTGGTGAGGCTGTAACCGTCGTAGTACACGAATGTGTATCCCATGAACGAAGTCTTGTGGCAGGTGTAATACAGGTCGCCGATCGCCACGCCGCCGTATGTGGCGTTGATCTCGTCGGGGAGCATGCGCTCGAACGACATCGATGTGCTTGTGGGCACCGTGAAAAGCCCCGGCTTGTCAAACTGGTCCCAGTCAGACTGGAACCTGACGCATCCGTAGAGGTCGGGCATCGTGCCCTGTGCCTTGAACTGCGGAGCGCTCTGCCGCGGCAGGGCCACCGAGGTCTCGCGTGCCAGGCCATTCCCGGCGGCGTTCAGGCGTTTCTGCATGAATATGTCGCTGGCGACGGGTGTCCCTGACTGAAGATGCCGGGGTGCCAGCGCCGGGATGCCGTTTCCGTGGCCGTTCTGAACCTTGGGGGGCATGCCCTGGGATGTCGCGCTCACGCTGAGCGTGGCGGCGAGCAGTGTCCCGATGATGGAGATTCGCGTTGAAAAATGCATAAATGACTGTGAATGATGAAAATTGTCAGACTTCTTAGTCTAAAGTGCGCGGGATTGCCGTGCACTTTGCTCGTATTCCGCAAAGTTAGGTGTTTTCCGTAAAGAAACAATAGGAAATATGTAGAATTATGCAATTTTGTGCATAAATTTGCTGTCGTTCCGGAAACCGCCACCGCGGCGGGGTCATGGGGGCCTGCTAAAAGCGCCTCCGCCACAAAGCGCGGCAGGCTTTGTGGCGGAGGTCATGTGAACCGGGGCGACGTTCTGTTGCCGGCGCTCCGGGACAGGGCTTTCCGGGGGATCAGGCGTTCTCTTTTTCGGCGAACTCCATCAGGTAGGCCTTGATGAAGGCGTCAATGTCGCCGTCCATGACACCGTTTATGTCCGAGGTCTGGTAGTTGGTGCGGTGGTCTTTCACGCGGCGGTCGTCGAATACATACGAGCGTATCTGCGAGCCCCATTCGATCTTCATCTTTCCGGCCTCGACCTTCGCCTGTTCTTCAAGACGGTGGTTCATCTCCTTCTCGTAGAGTATCGAGCGCAGGTGGCGCAGGGCGTTCTCGCGGTTCTTGGGCTGGTCGCGGGTCTCGGTGTTCTCGATGAGAATCTCCTCCTTCTCGCCGGTGTAGGGGTCCGTGTACTGGTAGCGCAGACGCACGCCCGATTCCACCTTGTTCACGTTCTGGCCGCCTGCGCCGCCCGAACGGAAGGTGTCCCACGACATCAGCGCCGGCTCGATCTTCACCTCGATCGAGTCGTCGACAAGCGGGGTCACGAACACCGATGCGAACGAGGTCATGCGCTTGCCCTGTGCGTTGTAGGGGCTCACGCGCACCAGACGGTGCACGCCGTTCTCGCTCTTGAGGTATCCGTAGGCGAAGTCCCCCTCCACGTTGATGGTGCACGACTTTATGCCTGCCTCGTCACCTTCGAGCAGGTTGGCGATAGATGTCTTGTAGCCGTGACGCTCGCAGTAGCGCAGATACATGCGCATCAGCATCGAGGCCCAGTCCTGGCTCTCGGTGCCGCCGGCGCCCGAGTTGATCTTCAGCACCACGCCCATGTGATCCTCCTCGCGGCGCAGCATGTTGCGCAGCTCAAGCGCCTCGATAAGACTTACGGCGTCGGCATAGAGCTTGTCGACCTCCTCTTCGGTCACCAGTTCCTCTTTCACGAAATCAAAGGCGGTGGCCAGTTCGTCGACGGCCTGCTCCACCTCATGGTAGCCGTTCACCCAGGCCTGCAGGTCCTTGATTTTCTTCATCTGTACCTGGGCCTCCTTGGGGTTGTCCCAGAACCCGGGCACATGGGTGCGCAGTTCCTCCTCTTCTATCTGGATTTTCTTGCTGTCGACGTCAAAGGTACCTCCTCAGCGCCAGCTTGCGCTCCAATGTTTCCTTGAGTTGCTCTTGTGTTATCATTGGTCATATTATTTGCCGGGCACCGCCTCGGTTGCCTGTTGTTTCAGTTATCGGCCCAGCTGGGCCGATAACCCGACAGGCGCGGTTAACGGGCCGGCATTGGGTTTATAAATTGTGTTAGCTGGGGCAAAGTTAGCGATTTTCGCGGTAATTGGCTAACTTTGCGCGTTTCTATTTATTACAGCCTTTAATATAGCCTCATATTTCCGTGAAGAAAGCGATAGTGAAATTCATACTGGTTTTTGTGGTGCTGACGGCACTGTTCATGGTGCAGAAACCGGTTTTCATGGGGGTGTACGCCGACCGCATCGCCCCCGGGTGGCCCGACTGGCTCACCGTGCCTCTGCACGGCCTGCCGATGGATCTCTGCATGGCCGGATACCTTACGGTGGTGCCCGGCCTGCTGATTGCGGCGCAGCTGCTTACGGCGCGCCGCTGGCCGCGCGTGGCCCTGCAGGTGTGGCTCGGAATTGTGGCTGCGCTGATCAGCGCCGTGTTCTGCCTCGACATAGTGCTTTACGGCTACTGGGGTTTCAGGCTCGATATGACGCCTTTCTTCTACTTCGCCACCTCCCCCTCGGCAGCCATGGCCTCGGTGGCGTGGTGGCAGGCGCTTGCCGGAGCCGTCGGATTCCTTGCCGTCGGGGTACTGGTGTGGTGGATAATGCGCGTGACCATCGACCGCGTGGAGGTCACACCCGTGAAGTCGTGGCGCCCGGTGGCGGTCATCCTCTTCATGACGGCACTGCTGATACTGCCCATCCGCGGCAGCGTCACCGTGTCGACCATGAACCCCTCGCGGGCATATTTCAGCCATAACCGCGGCCTGAACCATGCCGCCACCAACCCGATGTTCAACCTGCTCTATTCGGCCGGCCATCAGTCTGATTTCGGCACCCGCTACCGCTTTTTCGACGATGCGGATGCCGCCGCCCTCTTCGCCCAGACCGTAGGCGAGACCCCCGGCCAGCCTGCGGCGCCCGGCACTGCGGCGGCCAACGAAGTGGCCGCTCCTGTTTCTGTCGCCGGGCGCCCCGATGTCTATGTGCTGTTGCTTGAAAGCTTTTCGGCGCACCTGATGCCGGTGCTCGGGGGCGAGCCGGTGGCAACCGGCCTTGACTCGATAGCGCGCCACGGCATGCTCTTCACCTCGATGTACGCCAACAGTTTCCGCACCGACCGCGCGCTCCCCTCGGTGTTCAGCGCCCTGCCGGGGCAGCCGTCGGCAAGCATACTGAAGTATGTCGATAAAATCGAGCGCCTCCCCTCGTTCCCGCGCGAGATGAAGGAGCAGGGGGGCTACACCACTGCCTACTATTACGGCGGCGACACCAATTTCACCAACATGCAGGCCTATCTGATGGCCATGGGGTTTGACCGCGTGGTGAGCGACCGTGATTTCCCGTTCTCGCAGAAGGCCTCGAAATGGGGTGCCCCCGACGGGCCGCTCTTCTCCCGCGCCGCCGATGACCTGGGGCCCGGGGGCGGAGCCGTATCACAGGGTGCCGCGCCGCGACTGACGGTGATACAGACCTCGTCGAGTCACGAGCCGTTTGAGGTTCCGTACCGCTCGGCGCGCTGGGGCGCGATTCCGCAGGTCAACGCTTTCGCCTACACTGACTCGTGCCTGACGGCGTTCGTGAACCGTCTGCGCGATTCCGGGCGCTGGAACCGATCGCTTGTGGTGATTGTGCCCGACCATTACGGCTGCTGGCCCCAGAACCTGCCCACGATGCCCGAACGCCATCATATTCCGCTGGTCATTACCGGCGGAGCCCTTGAAGGAGCGGTGCCTGCACAGGTCGATACCCCCTCGACACAGGCCGACATCGCCGCCACCCTTCTGGGGCTGCTTGGCCTTGATGCCGGGCGTTTCCCCTTCAGCCGCGACCTGCTGTCGGGGCGCCCGGTACCGCCGATTGCCATATTCACCGAGTCGGGTGGCCTGTGTGCCGTCACGCCCGAGGGGTTCGTGGAGCTTGACCCCGACGCCGACCGCGTGACCGCGGTCAGCGGCCTCGACGCGGCCGCGGCTGCAACAGCCGCCGACCGCGCGCGTGCATGGCTGCAGACGCTCTACGGGTATATCGACCGCTTGTGACGCATGTGGCATATTCACGGAAAATTTGTAACTTTGCAAGTTGAACCTGTAATCAGATGGCGAGATACAAGCAACGGCCTGAATACGGCGACTCCATTCCGGGGTTGTTCGACGGATTCGATGCCGCCCGGGGCGATGATGCCCCCGGGGGGCTTGACCTGTTTCCCGAACCTGAGCCGTTGCCCACGCACCCTTCGATCGAGGCCGCGGCACGCCGCCACGCGCAGGGGGCCGACCGGTCGCGCGACCGTGATGCCGCCAGCCGCGGTGATGACGATTTCGCGCTCGACAGCGTGCCGCGTACGCCCCGCGCGCCCATCTTCGATGCCGACGACCTTACGCCGCTTGAGACGCCCCGGGCCGACGACCGGCTCGCGTTCATATCGTTCGGCTCGGGTTCGTCGGGCAACTGCGCCTATATCGGCGACTCTGAGGGGGGACTGCTTATAGACGCGGGCGTTGACGCCTCGGCCGTCGAGGAAGAACTGCACCGCAACGGCATAGGCCCCGACCGCATCCGCGGCATTCTGCTCACCCATGACCACTCAGACCATGTGCGGTATGTCTACGCCCTGGTGCGCAAGCGCCCCTGGATCTCGGTCTACTGTACCCCGCGGGTGATGAACGGCATGTTGCGCCGCCACAACATATCGCGCCGCATAAAAGACTATCACCGCGCCATATACAAGGAGCATCCCTTCAGGGTGGGCGGTTTCACCGTCACCCCCTTCGAGGTGATGCACGACGGCAGTGACAACGCCGGGTTCTTCATCGAGCACGGCCGCCACCGCATGGCTGTGGCCACCGACTTAGGGTGCGTATCGGAGCGTGCCGACTTTTACATGAGCCAGGCCAACTACCTGATGATCGAGGCCAACTATGACGAGGGCATGCTTGCCACCGGCACTTATCCTGAATATCTCAAGGCCCGCATACGCTCGGCCAACGGCCACCTGTGCAACGATGCCGCCGCCGAATATCTGGGGCGCGTCTACACCCCGGCTCTGCGCAATATCTTCCTCTGTCACCTTTCTAAAGACAACAATACCCCCGCACTTGCCATTCATGCCGTTGAGTCGGCTCTGGCGGCCCGCGGCGTGACCGTCGGCGACGGCTCGGGCACCCCCTACGCCCGGCAGGCCGACGTGCAGCTCATAGCCCTGCCACGCTTTGAATCGACCGGTTTGGTGATTTTGCGTTAAAATATGTTAAATAAATAGGGGGGGGTAAAAATCAATTAACAAAAATTTAATACATTTGCAGTGCCTGACTGAGGCCGATACCTTCGGTCTGACTGAACTTGATTGCCGTTACCTGCGGCACATCTTTACCTTGAATACCTGAATGCTCGTCCGCAAGTGATTATCTGAAAGTCCGAGCCTCTTCACCGATTCTTACTTACATCGATAACTAAGACTTTATTAAATCTTACCGCCTTTTTTCGGCATCCGTGTCATGGCGCGTCACGCCCAGGTCATGTATGTCAAAACCGTGTGAACTTACAATAATATCTTACTATATTTATCTATACCTTAACTTATGAAAAAACTAATGCTGTGGCTGAGCATCGTCTTGGCCATAGGGCTGACGGCCCAGACGGCCAAAGCCGATGACATCCCCGGTGCATTGTACTTCAGTTACGATGCCGGAAACGGCTGGCAGATGGCCAAATCGTTCACTAAGAACGCCGACGGCGATTTCTCATACACAATCGGGAAAGTTGACTCTCAGGTCTTCTTCATGGTACAGCGCTATGCCACCACAGACTGGAATACTCTTCAGGGTGACAACGCATGGCAACAGTACGCCTGTGCCAGTGATGAAAAAGACTCTGAGGGCAATCCGGTGCTTTCAAGCGGCTGTGAGCTTTACTATTACGGCACCCACAAAAATGTGCTGGTGGCAAAAGTGAGTGGCGATAATGTTGTCTTCAACGTCAAATTCCAGAATAAGGTGGATGACAAGAACAACCACATCGCGACGCTTTCGTTTTCAAACGGCGGCTCGGTGGTTGACCCCCCTGTTGTTTCAAACGCCAACATGCCGCTGAAACCTGCTGACTTCGCCAACGGCAAAAGTCACTACTTCCTTGTGGGCACACGTATGGCTGACTGGCGTCTGCAGCCCGAATGGGAGCTTAAGGATCTTGGCAACGGCAAGGTCGGTATCGAGACTCCCCGCGTAATGTACACCGGCCTTATCGGTGTGGCAAAAGTAAGCTCTTACGATGACTATATCAACGGTCGCTATACTCGCTACAACTATGGTCAGTGGGGTATAGATCAGACTGCGGCTGAATACAATCTCTCTGACAAAGGCACGTTTGATTTCTATTCGTCGGCGAAACCCAACCATACCCAGGCTGATAAATTCGCTGCAGATCAGAAACTGTCGCGTTTCAATTACAATCTGTCTCAAATCGAGAGTAAAAACAATGCGACTGCAACCTATAATGCTATCCTCGAAAGTAAAGGTGTGGTAATCGACCGCATCGAAGTGTCGTTGAACAATGGGAATCCTTCTCATATAAAGTTCACATACGCCAATAACCCCACGGATGTGTCAAAGTATATCACATTCTCGCTTGTCGGCGGTGAAATCAAGAATGTCTCTTTGGCCGACTCGAAGGCTACACAAGGCAACGCCGATGCGTGGAGCGACGCCTGGATTCAGTATGACGAGAACGGACAGCCTTATCGCGATGCAAAGGGCACACTTCTCTATCAGACCGTGTTCCAGAACGACTGGCTGGAAACGCATCCCTCATACTTCAACAAGACTCTCAGTGACTCGCGCTCGTTCGACTACACATCGCGAAACATCGTGATGCAGAATGTCAAGAACATGTCGGCAAAAGAACTTGCCGAAGACCCATATGCTCCCCTCTATAACCGTTTCAACGGCAACGGCACACTCGGCGGCGGTGGTAAGAATGGACATCAGGTTCAGGTAGGCGATTTCAACTTCACGGAAGTCCTCGAAAATCACATTGGCGCGAATAATACAAATTATGATACCCGCTCGGCCAACTGGCAGTGTTTCGTCGTGAAAGACATGTGGATCGACGGCGAATTCAAGATTTGGACCGGATGGGGCGGCGGCCGCAAGGCAAATGAACATTCAGGAGCCAGCGGTACCGATGTAAATAATCCACGCTGGTATTATGTAAACGGCGGTCATGGTGAAGAAGGATGGAAAATGCCTATCAAGGGTGAAGATCTCCTCGGCGGCAAAGCCCATCTTTACGGTACCACCCGCGACGTCAACGCCGCTGACTTCAAGATAGAGAAACAGACCTACTTCAAGCGCGTGATCGTGTGGTACGACCCCTCGTCGAACGACTTCAACAACTCGGCGATACAGCTCATCATCGAGAACTGCGGCCCCAACATCAAGGCCTTCCGCGGCGATAACGCCACAATCTCGTATCCCTGGCTTGTGCCCTCTGAGAACCTCAGCCCTGAGGAACTGCAGTTCCAGGTAACCAAATACCAGATTACACGCTACCGCCTCAACGACAACGGCGAGTGGGTGGTTGACCAGCGCAAGCCCGAAGTCGCCACTCCCGGCAAGACAATCGGCGACTTCACCACCGAGACTACCGGTACCGACGAGAACCTCCCCTCGGGCACATACCGCTACGAAATCGACCTTACCTACGTGAACGGCTCGGGCGAGACAATCACCCGCAACGCCGTATCGAACGAGGTTACACTCTATGACGCATCGGCACCTGTGCAGGCAGTCTCTTACCAGCGTGTTGTAGAGGTCGGCGAAAAGGATCTCGACGGCACCGCCGCCTCCGAGAAACTCTACTCGTTCGATGCCGTGCTCGACCTGAACATCTCGTCGACAGCCCTCTCACAGAGCTTTGACGGTGTCTACACCCGCGACCTTGTCAACGGCTACCTCATCAAGATCGGCGAGACCGAGATGACTGATCTCAATGTGACAAAACTCTATGTCAACGGCAAGGAGTATGCCAAGACATTCTACACCGACAACAGCAAGACCGTCTATGTGGGCGGCAAGACCGAAACCCTTTCGGGCTACTGGATGGAAGTGCCTTTCGCTGACTTCGGCGGCGAGGTGAAACTCAGCCTCCGCTGGGAGAACTGCGCCAAGCAGGAGCCGGGCCCCGCATATAACTACGAGGTGTTCCTGATTCCCGATGCCGACAAGATCAGCCAGTTCGCGGCCGCTCAGTTCGGCTCGACCAAGACCCGTTTCGAGATGCATATCCCCGGCATCACTTTCAACTGGGACAACAGCGGCATCGCACAGAGGGAGTTTGACGGCACCCACGACGATAACTGCCTGTCTGCAATGCCGATGGGTACCCACCTCGATGCCGCCAACCTTTACGCTCCTATCCACTATACGAAGGTCAACTACCTTTATGCAAACGGCAAGCTCGGCACTGCCCCTGTGACCGAAAGCGTGCGCCGCGGTTTTGACATCGTTGTCAAGGCCGGTACAGCCGCCGATAATCTTGCCGAGACAGCCGAAGGTGCCGCATATAACGTGAAGGATATCGCCATCGACCAGTATGCCAATGAAGACGCGTCGTTCCCCTGCGAGCGCAATCTGATGAAACTCCAGGGCGCGCCTGCCGTGCTGGTACACGGTTGGTCGGCTATCGACTATGTGCGCAAGGAACTCGTGGCCTCAGAGACCGAAAAACGCCACATGGGCCGCTCGGAGGCTAAACAGGGTGGTATCGCAACCATCGTCCTCGACCCGCTTGCAGCCCCCGACTTCTCGACCGACAAGCCTCAGGTGACAGGCACATTCATGGATACGGACGCTAAAGTGCGCTATTCGGTGCATAACCTCTACCTGCTCTTCTCTATCAACAACGGAGTTTCGGCACAGGCCAACGGCACCGAGCTGTTCCGCACAGTCGGTTTCTATGTGGCTCCCGAGACACAGACTGTTCCCGCGGCCTTCATCCCGGCCAACGACAAGTCGGCCCGCGGCGGTATTGTGGCTCACGAAAGCAACAAGGGTGAGTTCAGTCTCAACGCCGCCCTGGTCGGTTATACCCCCTTCGAGGCCACATCGGGTTTCAGCCAGGACAACAACTGGTCTGAGATGGCCTACAACCAGGAGCACCTCCCCGTCATAGTGAACTACTACGCCGCCAAACAGGGCAACACCGAGATGACAGGCTCTGAACTCCCCACGGCCAAGGCCACGCTGACATACCACTATCCCTTCATGTCGGGCGACCATGTGCTCACGCTCACCGAGGGCACTACCAAGAGCGTAAACCTTTCAGATGCCGCTATCTCTACCGGTATCGAGGGCGTGAGCGCCGACCTTGACGGCGAGGTGACCTACTACAACATGCAGGGCATCCGCGTGGAGAATCCCGTCGAAGGCCAGGTTTACCTGGAGGTATCGGCCGCAGGCGTGCGCAAGGTAATGAAATGATTTTGACAAGTCACCTATATACTCACAGGCTGTTGCGACAATAGCCGTACTTTACTCCCTATTATCTAAATAGCCCCGGGCCGGCAGATGGTTTGCGCCATGAGCCGGCCCTTTTTATGCAAATATTTTGTAACTTTGTGGATGATATGAGCAACAGGAATGACTCTGGGAAACGTGGCGCCGTGGTAGCGTGGATAGAGGCCATGCGGCTGCGTACACTCCCTGTGGGCGCCTCGTGCGTGCTTGCGGGGGTTGGGCTGGCCCTGCTTGACGGTTACTGGCGGCTGTGGCCGGCGGTGATCTGTCTGGTGTTCGCTCTGCTGGCACAGGTGGCGTCGAACTTTGCCAACGAGTATTTCGACTACCGCGCCGGACTCGACGCCCCCGGGCGCGAGGGGCCCCGGCGAGGCGTCACCGAAGGCGACATCACGCCCCGCGCCATGGCTGCGGCGACATTCGCCACCCTCGGCATAGACTGCCTTATCGGCTGCTCGCTGATATGGTGGGGCGGCTGGTGGATGCTTGTCGCCGGCGCCGTGATAGCGCTGTTCGCCATCGCCTATTCGGCCGGCCCGTGGCCGCTGTCGCGTCACGGCCTGGGGAGTGTGGCGGTGATGCTCTTCTTCGGCATCGTGCCTGTGGCGCTTACTTACTACCTGCAGTCGGGGGTGATAAGTGGCCGTGCGGTGGTGCTCGGTGTGGCTGTCGGCGCTCTGGCATGCAATATCCTGCTTGTGAACAATTACCGCGACCGTTTTGACGATGGCGCTGTTGGCAAGATTACCGATGTGGGAATCGTGGGCGCCCGCGCGGCACGGCTTATATATGTAGCCAACGGTGTGCTTGCCGTGGCGCTGACATGCCGCATCTGGTACGGTGCCGGGGCATGGACACTCGTCTTCCCCGCCGTGTATCTGGGCATCATGACCGCTCTGTGGCGGCGCCTCTGCACACGCGAGGGGCACGCGCTGAATCCCGTGCTGGGGATGACGGCAATGTCTGAACTCTTCTTCACCCTGGCGCTTGTGATTGCGGGCGCCGTCAACTTCGCGCAACAATGAGGCTCGACTCACTCGCCATAACGAATTTCAAGAACATCGCCGACGCCCGGCTCGAGTTCAGCGGCAACGTGAACTGCCTGCTGGGCGACAACGGCATGGGCAAGAGCAATCTGCTCGATGCGATATATACCCTGAGTTTCACCAAAAGTTTCTCGGGACTGCCCGATCTGCAGCTTATCAGGCGCGGCGAGGGTTTTGCCACGCTGCGCGGGCACTACACCCGCCGCGGAGCCGCCGAAGAGCTGACCATGGGGCTGCAGCAGGGGCGGCGCAAGTCGTTCAAGCGCATGGGCAAGGAGTATGAGCGGCTGAGCGCCCACATCGGGGCGTTTCCGCTTGTGATGGCCTCGCCGGCCGACAGCGCGCTTGTCACCGGCACCGGCGAGGAGCGCCGCCGGTTCATGGACCAGGTGATCTCGCAGGGCGACCCGGTGTATCTCGACGCCCTGATACGCTACAACCGCTCGCTGCAGCAGCGCAACCGCATGTTGCGCGACCATATCGTTGACCACGGGCTTTACGAGGCCGTGGAGATGGCCATGGAGGGTGCGGCGGCATATATCACCCGCGCCCGCAAAGCGTGGGTCGACGAACTGACCGGCATTTTCGGCCGGTATTACCATGCCGTGGCGTCGCCCGACGAGGTGCCTTCGCTTACGCTCGACGGCCACACGGCATCGGGCACCCCTCTGCGCGAACTGCTCGACAGCGCGCGCCGTCACGACGAGATTGTGGGGCACACCTCGGTGGGGCCGCACCGCGACGACCTTGACCTGCGCCTCGACGGCATGGGGGTGCGGCGCACCGCCTCGCAGGGGCAGCAGAAGACCTATGTGCTGGCCCTGCGTCTGGCTCAGTATGAATTCCTGGCGCGCGCCACGGGGCTGAAACCGTTGCTGCTGCTCGACGATGTGTTTGACAAGCTCGACGCCACCCGTGTGGAGAGACTTGTGGAGATGGTGTCGTCAGAGAGTTTCGGGCAGATTTTCATCACTGACACCAACCGGTCGCACCTTGATTCGATAATGGCCCGCGCCGGAGGCGACCACCGGTCGTGGCTGGTGAGCGGGGGCCGGTTCGAGGAGGCGCAGTGACGGCAGGGATGCAGCTGCTAATGTGACTGATGTTACTTATGTAACGAATGTGACTTATGTAACTTATGTGAGATGGAGAGACATGACCCGCAGACGATACGCCAGATAATTGATGCCGTGATGGACCGCTCGGCCTCGCGCGACGCCTTCCTTGAACACCGTGCCGCCGCGCTGTGGGCCGATGTGGCCGGTGCCGACATAAACCGGCAGACCTCGCGGCGCTACTGTTCGAAAGGGGTGTTGCATGTCTACATCACATCGGCCCCGCTGAAGACCGAGCTGTCGTTTCTGCGCGAGACGCTTGCGCGCAGGATAAATGATATTTTGGGCAAGGAGGTGGTCACGCAGATAGTGATACACTGACGCCCGGTTGACTCTGATACAGACTGATGATTGTCACAACGAAATATTAAAAAGCCATGAACGCTGAGATAAACATACCCCCCTGCACCAACGAGAAGGTGCCCGCTCCGGCAGTGAAATTCCGTCACAGCCACCCCCTGCAGACACGTTTCAACGATTTCGATGTGTTCGGCCACATGAACAACACCGCCTACTTCTCACTGCTCGACCTGGGCAAGGTGAACTACTACAAGGCCGTGCTGGGCGACAAGTTCGATTTCCTGCAGATCGCCGTGGTGATCGTGAACATCAACATCTCGTTTTTCTCGCCGGCATATTTCAACGAGCCGCTTGTGGTGCTTACCGCGTGCGAGAAACTGTCGGTGCACAGCCTGATACTTGAGCAGAGGGTCGTGAACCCCGAGACCGGCGACGTGAAGTGCGTGGCCCGCTCTGTGATGGCCGGATTCGATATAAAGAACGCCACAGGCATCGAGATTCCCGCGGAATGGGCCCGTGCGATCGCCGATTTTGAGAATTGGGACTAAAACATTACCTTTGTGTAATTCAATATCCGCAGAAATGAGCGAGACCAAAGATACAACGGCGGCCGCCCCCCGCACCGCCGCAGACATCGCCGCCACCATGCGCGCCATCATCGAGGCCGAGAGCCGCGCTCTCAGCCAGATTCCGGTCACCGATGACTACGCCCGCGCGGTAGACCTTATCGTGCAACGCGTCTGGAACGGCCACGGCAAACTCGTGGTCTCGGGCATGGGCAAATGCGGCCAGATAGCCATGAACATCGCCACAACGTTCTGTTCGACCGGAATCCCGGCTGTGAACCTGCATCCGGCCGAGGCTCAGCACGGCGATCTCGGAATACTCCAGCCGGGCGATGTGATGCTGCTGCTGTCGAATTCGGGCAAGACCCGCGAGATTCTCGAGCTTGTCGACCTGGCGCATAACCTCTATGCCGGGGTGCCGGTGATTGTGATTACCGGCAAAGCCGACTCGCCGCTGGCCCTGATGGCCGACGTGACGCTCTGGACCGGAGGTGCCCCCGAGGTATGCCCGCTGGGACTGACCCCCACCACATCGACCACGATGATGACCGTTATCGGCGACGTGCTTGTGGTGAACACCATGCTTGCCACCGGGTTCACCCGCGAACAGTATGCCCTGAGGCATCACGGCGGTTATCTCGGCAATCAGGCCCGCAAAAAAATCTGATTCCACAGCAAACCATATATCCCCCTGCAGGTTTTCTACTGTAGGAGATACGTATAAGAAAGAAAAATCTAAAAACATACAGACCTATGTCAAGTGCCAATCCGGCCGGAGCGCCAAACACCGCCCTGCCTCATATCGAAGATCTCAATGTGGCCATCGTTGTGGCCGAATGGAACTCACACATCACCTCGCGTCTGCTTGACGGCGCCCTCTATGTGTTCAAGAACGAGGGGTACGAGCCGGATGCGATAGATGTCTACAATGTGCCCGGCACGGTGGAACTCACGTTCGCCGCCTCGCGCCTGATCGAGACCGAGCAGTACGACGCCGTGATTGTGATAGGCTGTGTGATACGCGGCGGCACACCCCATTTCGAATATGTGTGCCAGAGCGTGACCGAAGGGATCGCCAAGCTCAACGCCGACAGTGACATCCCGGTGATTTTCGGCGTGCTCACCGTAAACACCGAGCAGGAGGCCCTTGACCGCGTAGGCGGCAAGATGGGGCACAAAGGTGTGGAGGCCGCAGTGGCCGCCATCAAGATGGTCGATTTCAACCGCACCGTCGAGGGGATGATTGATGACGACGATGAGGATGATGACGATGAGGTCGACAGCGTGGATTACGGCGCTTACGACGAAGAAGACCGCTGACCCCGGTACAGACTCCTGACCATGCCGGTTGTGACGGCACATATCAATTTAGGCTCTAACGCGGGACCCTCGCGACAGATACTTGAGGCGGCCATCGAGGCTGTCGAGGCGCTGTCGGAGGGTTCTGCGCTGCATTCACACCCGGTGGAAAGCGAACCCTGGGGGTTCGAGTCGCCGAACCGGTTTCTCAACGTGGGTGTGGAGATCGATACATCCCTGCCGCCGGAGGAACTGCTTGACCGCCTGCAGGAGATAGAACGCGAGGTGGCGGCGCGTTTCGTGGCCGACAACCGGCACCGGAACGCCGACGGCACCTACCGCGACCGTGCCCTTGACATTGACATAATTTGTTACGGCGACCTTGAATTGCACACCCCGCGGCTTATACTTCCACATCCCCGGCGCCTGGAACGCGATTTCGTGATGAAACCGCTCAGGGAAATCGCCGCCATGCGCGGCCTCAACATGTTTTAATGGGTTAACTTAAAATATGTCATGTCTTAACCAAAAAAATATTATTGAATTGTAAATAGAAACAATCCGGCATCCATTGTATTGCGCATGTGAGTTGCTTGTTGTAATTTTGCACCACTAAACCGCCGGCTACCGGAAACGGTGGTGGCGGCAACATGAGATTATTCCAATCATATCCATAATCTAATCCTAATCACGCCCGGCGGGACCGGGCAATACCCAAGCGACGAGAAACCCTTTGACGGGTTGTTGGTCGATAGACCGGGTAAGTGAACCGCCGTTGAACAAGTCAGCCAAGCGGTGTCATACTGCGCCGGTTTTCCCTCAGTGCAAAATAATAGTATGTTGAGAAGATTATTGTTTCCTGATATTCAGATTACCCGGCTCACGTGTGATACGGGCAGAGACAAACCGTGAGGTTTCTCCACAATTTGGATAATGCTTTCTATCATAATGGCAAATTTGAAATTGATGATGTGAACTGAGGTATTGACAATTGATATCGAAAAGGAATATCAAGGTTTCCGTGAGGAAACCGTCAATGACCGTCAATCAGCTTTCTCTCCACGGCTTTGGCAGCAGAGTCTCTCTCCCGGCCCCGCACCGCCAGACTCTCTCTCATCCCAGCCAAGGCCGTAAACACGAGGCTGTCTAACAAGCAAAGTTAGGCAGTCTCTCTTTTATACACAAAATCTGA
>CALJBF010000121.1 GCA_938027385.1 uncultured Porphyromonadaceae bacterium
GAAATCGGCGTCCTCCAGACGCCACTGCGCCTTAAGTTAATAGCATTGGGTCGCTACATGTAGCGACCGCCCACAGATTTGCTGTTTCTTGATTGTCAGTTGGTTGCAGTCGCTACATGTAGCGACCCTACAATGAATGCCTGTATTTTTAAGTCCCCCCTCTATGATGGTTGATGTAAGGCATGTGCCCGGTGGGGATAGTAATGGCCTTTGATAATAAAATATAAATCAGATGTGACGAAATATAAAAAGGCGCTTATCACTAAGCGCCTTTTTATTGGTTTCCAATAGGTACAATTTCTAAGGTAAAAAAGATTGTTTTAGGTTTGTGATGCAAAGGTCGACATAAAAGCCTCGCCCACAAAATATTTTTATATGTTTTACGGCATAGTTTATCGGCCGGTCGGGCTTTTGACGGGCGCTGGGCGCCCTCTATAACGTTGGTTAATAAATAGATGCGAATAAATTCCCAATCGAGGTGATTTATTGTTAAAAACCGTTAAATTGAATATTGCGGCTTGCTATTTGCCATTTAACGGTCGAAAATCTCAAGTGAAAAACTGTTGCCGTCGAAAACTCCGTATGAAAAATGTGTAATCCAGTCGCCGAGTATTATCATGCGTGCACCCGAGGTGTTTACGGGTTCGTCGGCCATGACATGGCGGTGCCCGAAAATGAAATAATCGACCTCGCCGGGATGCTCGGCATCGTACCGGCGGCAGTAGGCCAGCAGGGGGTCGGTGGCGGGGTCAAAGACCGGTTCCTCATATTTCTGGAAGTCGCGTGACGATGCCGACCACCGGTGGGCGAACGGTATGGTCCACCGCGGGTGGATGCCCGAATAGAGCACCTGCAGGAACCGGTTGCGGAACATGGCGCGGATGAACCTGAAACCGGCCCCGGTCTTTCCGACACCGTCGCCGTGGGCCAGCATGAACCTGCGCCCCATGATTTCGCGCAGCACGGTGCCGTCTTCGATGGTTATGCCGATTTCATCACGCAGATAGTCGAACAGCCAGATATCATGGTTGCCGCGGAACCACGTGACGCGCACGCCGCTGTCGGCCACCCGTGCCAGCGCTCCGAAAAAGCGCAGATGCCCGCGTGGAGCCACCGTGCGGTATTCATACCAGTAATCGAGCACATCGCCGAGCATGATGAGTTCCGAGGCTTTGCCCGCAATCGAGTCGAGAAATCTGACCACGCGCGCCTCATATTCCCGGGCGGGCTGCAGATAGCGTGCCCCCAGGTGCATGTCTGAGATGAAATATACCGGTTTCCTCTTCAGATCCATTATTTATAATAAGGAGTATGTAGTCCCGTTTTAAAGGAATCCGAGTTCAAGCTTGGCCTCTTCAGACATCATGTCTTTGGTCCATTCAGGCTCGAACACAAGGTTGATGGTCACTGACTTTATGCCCTCGATTGATTCGAGTTTCTGTCGGGTATCCTCCATAATGAAATCGGCCATGGGGCATGACGGGGCGGTCATGGTCATGTCTACGGTAAGGTCACCGTCATCGGTAAGGTCAATGCGGTAAACCAGGCCGAGATTGTAGATGTCGACCGGGATTTCGGGGTCGAAAACCGTCTTCAGCATGTCGACGATTTTCTCTTCAAGAGCAAGGTGCTGTGTCTGATCCATATTGATTTATTTGTTCAAAGTTACGAAATTTTTCAAATTATTGGAATTTTTGGCATAAAAAGCCTACCTTTGTGGCAGTAAGTGACACCTCTGTCAACGCAGGCGGTCAGTTATACCCCCAGTAATCTCAATAACTAAACATAGCAATCCTATGAAACTGTTTAAAAAAGTGCTTGTGGCAGCGGTAGTTGCCATTTCGGCCATGAGTGTGGCCCCCGCGGCCCAGGGTGCCGGTTTCAAGTTCGGTATCAAGGCCGGTGTCGCTGTCAATGAGCTCAAGTTCAATGAAGATGTAATGCATTCCGACAATCGTGCCGGTTTCACCGGCGGTATCATGGGGCAGTTCACGGTGCCTATCATCGGTGTGGGGGCAGACCTCTCGGTGCTCTATGTGCGCCGCAACACGATCGGGTATGTGACCTCAGGCGACGCGACTGACGCTACGGGGCAGACCGCCACTACCGAGACCAAGTTCAACCGTGACTACATCGACATCCCCCTCAACTTCAAATGGTGTATCAACATCCCGGTGGTTGGTAAAATCGTGACTCCGTTTGTCACTACAGGGCCCGATTTCTCGTTCCTGCTCTCGAAACAGAATATCGACAACGCCTGGAACCAGAAGAAATTTGATTTTGCCTGGAACGTAGGTTTCGGCCTGCAGTTCGTCGAGAAGGTACAGCTCGCTGCCTCATACGGCATCGGTATTACCAAGACAGCCTCGGCCGACAATGCCCTTTACAACGGTAAGAACCGTTGCTGGACCATCACCGCCGCCTATCTGTTCTGATTCCTCAGCCCATGCAATGAACTGTTAAATACAGTCTGCCGACATACTAAGGTCCCCGTGTCATCCACGACACGGGGACCTTTCTGATTTATGGCATTTTGAGAAATTGATGTTGCCGTTCAGATGACGTGTCAGTTACCCGGCACGAAGATCACGATGCGGTTCCAGTTGTTGGTGGTGTAAGGCTGGCTGTCAGAACCCTCGGCGTCGATGGCCAGTCGGCCGGCGTCAATGCCGTAGGTTTTTGTCAGGGTATCATACACGGCCTGTGCGCGACGCTGCGAGAGTGCCATATTGTAGGCCGAGGTGCCGGTGTCTTTGTCGGCATACCCCTTGATGAGTACTTTCACGTCGGGATTGGCCTTCAGGTACTCGGCGGTATTGAACACGTTCACCATCTCCTCGTCAGAGATTTTTGCGGAATTGATGGTGAATCGTACCGTCGACATCATCGGGGCGGCTTTGGATTCGGGGCACGGCACGGCTTTTGCCTCGGGGCAGGGGAGCTGGGCCTCTGCGGCGGCCAGAGCGGCGGCGGTGGTGGCAAGCTCGCCGCGCAGGGTGTTGACCTGGCCGTTAAGCGAGGCTATGTAGGCGGCATCGCGGCACGGGTTGTATGCGCGGTAGTTTACTCCGCCGAGGTTGAACGAAAGGCCGCCGATGGCCTGTATGTTTATGTCGATGGGGCGGTCGTATGCACAGCCGTTCACGTTGTCGCCGTAGAACGAGGCGCGCCCTTCAAGGAAGAAGTCGACGTACTGGCACAGACGGAAACGGAACTGGATGCCCGCCGATACCGGCAGCGCCCATGAGTTGTGGCGTATGTGTCCCTTGCTGTGCTGGATGTTCGATCCGGCCGATTTGATGTCCCAGACGTATGTGCCGCCAAGACCCACGAACGGAATCACGCTTACAGGGCGCGAGGCGTCAACTCCGCCGAGCGAGTTGCACATGTCCCACATGAAATCGAAGTTCAGGTTGGCGAACCGGGCCTTTGAATATGAGTCGTTGTCCCAGTGCCACGGTCCGTAATAGCCGCTGAAACGGAATCCGAGATAAGGTGAGAACCAACGGCCGAAACCGGCGTTGTAGGTTGCCGTGACATGACGGCGCGCTTTCTCGCCCTCGGGCATCTTGTTCTCGAACAGAGGCACGTCAATGCCCGCGCCGAGCTGTATAAACCAGTTGTCACCGCGGTCAACCGAGTATTCGGTCTTGCAGTTGACCACTTCTGTCAGGGTCTCTGACTCTTCTTCAACGATTACGTCATCCTGTGCCTGTGCCTGCCATGCGCATGTTGCCACGCACCCGGCTGCCAGCATGAGGCTTAAATTTCTTTTCATATTGAATCTTTGGTTGTTTTGTGGTAAATAAGATACATCTCTCGGTCAAGGCTCACTGTGGCCGGCAGGGGCCGCGGCTTTTTTCAAAGCCTTTTACCGGATAAACGAAATCGGCGATTTTTTGGTTCAGAAGGCAAATGTTAACGGTGCGTGGCAGCAGCGGCATTCCCGTGCCTGGCATCAAGGGGTAGGGAAGATGCACATCCGTCAGAAAAGAACAAAGGGCCTGTCTTCTCAGACAAGTCCTTTATTCCTTTGTACCCGTGAAGTCTTATGCTTCATCGGGATCTACAAACCTAACATAAAACACGATTATTGTCTTTTCTTGTTATCGTAGTCTTCTTTTTTTGAGATTGACGGCCTTTTGCGGCCAGTCAATACATCAGCATAAATACTAACCCTAAAAAACTAATACCTTAAATAAATCAAACAAATCCTTTTGTCTTAAATCCTTCCGTCGGTGGCACGATGCCGTTCCCGTCGGATTGCGATGCAAAATTATATCGAAAAATCGCGCTTGTCAATAGCTAAACGGCACCGTATGGCGTATGTATAGACCTGTATAGATATGTATAGATGTTAACTCTTTGATATTCAAGGATTGTTTTTGCGGTAGTATATGGTATAGTATAGAGAGAAATCAATAAAAAATTGATTAAATTCTGTTGTATAGTTCTACAAATCGAGCACTTCAAGCAGCTTTTTCCGGTCGGGAACAAGGATGCGGTTAGGCTCATAGTCGATGATACCCTCATCTTTCATCGTGTCGAGTGCTACTATCAGTGACTGGCGCTGCACGCCGAATACGGTGTAAAGGTCGCGGTGACGGCACTCCATGACGATGTCGCGGGCGTCGCGGTCGGTGAGAGCGACAATCCAGTAGGCGATGCGTTTGCGCAGGTCGCCGGAACTAAGCGCCAGTATGCCCTCCACAGCAAGCTGCGAGTTAAGCGAGAGCAGGTTCAGGAAATTGAACAGCGAGACGGCATCATTGTTGATTATGCTCAGGTAGTCGCTCTTGTCGAGTTGCAGCAGTCCCACTGTGGTCAGGGCCGTGACCGTGGACGGATAGCGTGTGGTGCGTCCGAAAAAATAATCGAGTGCGATGACCCCGGGCGAGTCAAGCGTTTCCGAGACAGTAAACTTGTGATCGGCGGTGTGTATCGTAGAGCGTACTGAGCCGGTCACTATTGAAATTATATGGCTGCACGGATCACCGGCCTGGATTATGGTTTCGCCGGGAGTGTATTTTAGAAAATGGAAACGGTTTTTCACGACCATTTCTGATATCTTTTCATGACTGACCCCTTTGAACAGGGGCAGATTCTGAAGACGGGCATACATACTATCGGTTGACATGGCTTTGTTTTAGTTGAAACTATTGATGTCGTTGTGAGGGAGTTCATAACCCGGTGTACGTCTGATATGTAGGGGCATCGCTGTGCGATGTGGCTCATAGTTCTTGATATGATCTAACATGCCAAAGGCATGTCCCTACAATTCGAGGGGTTTTGCACCGCCCTCCAATGTTCCTTTATATAGTGACAACAACGCCACGTGTCAAAAGTTAGCCGGAAAGATGTGGTTTTTGCGCCTGGAAGTGCGCTTGATGCATTGCGTCGGCGCATGTGTGGTCATTGCCCTTGCGGCAGGTGGCTTGCAGCGCGCTCCCGGCGGTATATCTGCCATGAGTTCACGATATTGTGCCACGCTACATAAGCGGCCGGCGCAGCCGAGGCCACGGGGTTGAGGTAAGTGAGCGTGAGCCAGATGGCAAGCACGGTGTTCTTCTGGCCCAGGCTCTGTGCACCCGATATAGGATCGCCGTATCGGCGTCCGATCATGCGCCCGACGGCAAACTGCGCTATGCAGGCCAGCAGTGCCACGCCGGCAAGGGCCAGCATGAGCGGTATCATGGAGGCTGGCTCCCTGAGCAGGAACGTTACGGAATTGCCCACTACCAGTATCAGTGCGAAAGCCCAGATGTAGAACGAGAGGCCCTGGTGGTTGGCGATCGAGCTATGCACACGCGGCACATATCTCTGCATCAGCAGTGCCAGAGCGAGTGGGCCGAGGATAAGGGGCAGCACGTTCTGCGCTATCGACATCAGCGATTCGCCGAATGATATTTCGGCTCCGTCACCCATGTATGACAGCAACGGCGGGGCCAGAAACGCTACCGCCAGGTGCGAGAACAGCGAGTATGTGGCCACTTTGGGAATTGAGCCCCCCAGCATGCCGGTGATGACAGGTGCGGCAGTGGCCGTGGGGCAGAATACGCAGATGAAAGCCCCCTGCGCCAGCATCTCGTTTATGGGGCGGAGCGCCAGATATATTGCGCATGCCCCTGCTATCTGCGCCCCCAACAGCAGCCATATATACGGCCCTACGTGGAAGTCTGAGGGCCTCACGCGGCAGTAGGTAATGAGCAACATTATGAAAATCAGATATTTCGACATAAAAGCCACATATCCGATATAGTTGTGCAGTAAGACGCCCAGTATCATCGCGATAGGAAGCATCCACGGTTTTATTCGCTTGCGGAAACTGCTCATGTGATATTTGATTTGTCACTGCAAAGTTACAAAACTTTCGGCATAAGCCGCACATAAGCCACATAAGTCACATAAGTTACATACGCCACACACGAAACGGATGTAACGTATGTGGCGTATGTAACTTATGTGACGTATGTGACTTATGTGGGGGCGTTATTTATAACGCGAGAAATCGGTTGCCTGCATCGAGCCTTCCTCGGCAAAGGCGCGATGGAATTCGAAGGCGGCCTGCAGGGTGATGGGGGTCTGTCCCTTGGTGCCGAGCTTGAGGTAATCCCACAGCAGTTGCTTGTACATGGGGTGTGCGCAGTTCTCGATGATGGTTTCGGCGCGCTGTACGGGGTCTTTGCCGCGGAGGTCGGCGATACCCTGGTCGGTGATCAGTACGTCTACCGAGTGCTCCGAGTGGTCGCAGTGCGTAACCTGCGGCACAATGTTGCTGATCAGGCCCTCTTTGGTGATTGACGGGCACGAGAATATCGAAATGTAGGCATTGCGGGTAAAGTCACCCGAGCCGCCGATGCCGTTCATCATGCGGGTTCCGAGCACGTGAGTCGAGTTCACGCAACCGAAGATGTCGGCCTCGAGCGCGGTATTCATGGCGATGACGCCGAGTCGGCGGATGACCTCCGGGTTGTTCGAGATTTCGGCGGGGCGCATCAGAATCTTGTCGTGGAAGAAGTTCATGTCGGCGAACAGCTGCGATTCCACTTCGTTTGAGAAGGTCATCGAGCAGGTCGAGGCAAACTGGCACTTGCCGATGCGCAGGAGCTCGAGTACCGAATCCTGCACTACCTCTGTGTACATCATGAAGTTGGGGAGTTCCTTGTCGATGGCCAGGTAGTTGAGCACTGCGTTGGCCACATTGCCCACGCCGCTTTGCAGGGGGAGGAATTCCTTGGGGATGCGGCCCGCGCGGTATTCCGACACGAGGAACTGCACCACGTTGGCGCCGATGCGCTCTGAAGTCTCGTCGGGCTTGGTGAACGATTTCACGCCGTCAAGCGCGTTGGTGCGCACGATACCGACCACCTTCGAGGGGTCTATCTTGAGGGTAGGGCGCCCGATGCGGTCGTTGGGGGCGTAGATAGGTATCTCGCGGCGGCGGGGCGGATCGAGTGGCTTATAGACATCATGCATCCCCATGAGCGACGCGGGTAGCGCCTCGTTAAGTTCGATGAAGATTTTCTTTGCCATCGGGGCGTAGGTGGGGATGTTGCCCAGGCCGCAGCCAAGCAGTACTTCGCCGGTCTCGTCTATGGCGGCGGCCTCGATAATGGCCACGTCTACATCTCCGTAAAATCCGTAACGGGTTTCCTGGGCCATCTCCGAGAGGTGACGGTCGGTATAATGTGCGTCGTGGCTGTTGATGCGTTTGCGCAGGTCGGGGGTGTTCTGGTAGGGGGCGCGACGGTTGATGGCGTTGTTGCGCGCCAGAATGCCGTCGACATGATCATTAGTCGAGGCTCCGGTGTAAATATTGACTTTGAAATCGCGTCCGGCCTCATGTTCGGCCTGGGCCTTGAGGGCTACCGCCTCGGTGATAGCCTTGGGGTTGCCAGGGGCTGTGAACCCCGACAGGCCTAAAGTGTCGCCGTTGTTGATGGTCTGGGCGGCTTCCTCGGCCGTGATGAAATTATAAGCCATATCTGATAATGTTGGTAAATCGTGAATATGACGGCATCCGATTATGTGGAAAGCAACATAATTGCATCATGCGCAAAGAAACTCCTCGCGGATGATACGATGCACTGCATTTTTTTGTAATTTTGTGCAAAAATACGGCTTTTGGCTCAGCCCGGCAAAATTTTTAATGCTGTTTTACAGCACATATTTGCCTGCGGGTGCCGGCTCCGTTGCGGGGTTCAGTGGCCGTGAAACTTGTAATCAGGTGAACAACAAGAAACTGTATATCGAGACATACGGCTGCCAGATGAATGTGGCCGACTCAGAGGTCGTGGCCGCCGTGATGGGCATGGCCGGATACGATACCGTCGACAGTGTCGAGGAGGCCGACGCCATTCTGCTGAATACCTGTTCGATACGCGACAATGCCGAGCAGAAGATTGTCAGCCGTCTGCAGACGCTGGCCGCCCTGCGGCGCAAGAACCGTTCGCGCCGGCTGATAGTGGGCGTGATCGGGTGCATGGCCGAGCGTGTGCGCGAGGGGCTGGTGGAGGACCACGGCGTTGACATCGTTGCCGGCCCTGACGCATACCTTGACCTGCCCAACCTCTTTGCCGCCGCCGAGACCGGCGCGCGTGCCGTGAATGTCGAGCTCTCGACCACAGAGACTTACCGTGACATCATACCCAGCCGCATAACCGGCAACCGCGTGAGCGGATTCCTGAGCATCATGCGCGGGTGCAACAATTTCTGCTCGTACTGCATCGTGCCCTATACCCGTGGCCGCGAACGCAGCCGCGAGGTAGACAGCATATTGCGCGAGGTGGCCGACCTGCGCGCCCGCGGTTTCCGCGAGGTCACGCTGCTCGGGCAGAACGTGAACTCATATCGCTATACGGGGCCCGACGGCGAGACCGTGAATTTCGCGCGTCTGCTGGCGTTGGTGGCTGAGGCCGCCCCCGACATGCGTGTGCGTTTCAGCACCTCGCATCCCAAGGATATGTCTGACGAGACCATTGACACCATCGCCCGCTATCCGAACATCTGCAACCACGTGCACCTGCCGGTGCAGTCGGGCTCGAACGCCGTGCTTAAGTCGATGAACCGCAAATATACCCGCGAGTGGTATCTGGGGCGTGTGGCCGCCATCCGCGAGCGCATACCCGACTGTGGCCTCTCGACCGACCTCTTCACCGGTTTTCATGACGAGAGCGAGGAGGACTTCGAGCAGACACTGGCGCTGATGCGCGAGGCCGCTTTCGACTCGGCGTTCATGTTCAAGTATTCAGAGCGCCCCGGCACGCTTGCCTCGCGCGAGATGCCCGACAATGTGCCCGAAGATGTGAAGATAGCGCGTCTGAACCGCATGATCGCCCTGCAGAACGAGCTTTCGGCCGAATCGAACCGCCGCGACATCGGCAAGGTCTTCGAGGTGCTTGTGGAGGGTGTCTCGAAACGCAGCACGGCCCAGTGGGTGGGGCGTACACAGCAGAACAAGACCTGCGTCTTCCCGCGCGGCGATTTCCGTGTGGGCGATCTGGTGAAAGTGCGCGTCCGCGAGGTGTCGTCGGCCACGCTGATATGCGACCTGGCCTGACGGTGCTGTAAAAATCGCGGTTCGGCCCGTTTTTTGCGCCTGAACGGTGCGGAGTGCCCTGCAATTTAGGAATTTTAATACAAAAAAGATTGACAAGGGCTTTCCGATATAGTAATTTTGTGCTGAATTTGCACTCTCCTCCCCATCATCCACGTCAACTCACCGGTTTGCCGCGGGCTGTATCGCGTGGCAGACAACATTATTTATGGAGAAAAACAACAATAACCGCATATCGGGCATCGGCGACCGGCTGACATCCACGATAAGTGTCACCCTGGTGCTGTTTATCCTGGGGCTTGTGGCCACCATCAACATCGCGTTCGGCTCGGTAGAGCGTTCGGTAAAGGAGAAGATGGGATTCTCGGTAGTGCTGACCGACAGCGTGCCCGCCCAGGCGCTCGATTCGCTGAGGCAGTCATGTGCCGCCGCGCAGTACGTGTCATCATGGCAATTTCTTTCGGCCGACGATGTGCTGGCTCTCGAAACCGGCGGTCACGGCACTGAGCTTGTAGACCAGATCGGGTTCAATCCTTACGCGCCGATGATCGAGGTGAAGGTGAAAGCGGCCTATGCCAACGTCGACTCGCTGAACCGCGTGACCGCCCTCTGGCGTGCGTGTCCGTATGTCGACGAGGTGCCCGTGAACACCGAGATGGTCGGCAATCTGCAGCGCAACGCCGACATGCTCAACCTCGTGCTGCTTGTAGTGGCTGCGACACTGCTGCTGATTTCGTTCGTGCTTATAAACAACACCGTGCGCCTCACCATATATTCGCGCCGATTCCTGATACACACAATGAAACTTGTCGGTGCCAAAGGCTCGTTCATACGCCGCCCGTTTCTGGTCTCGAACGCCCTGCAGGGTGTGGTGTCCGGTCTGACAGCGGGTGCTTTGCTGTGCGCCCTGGTGGCATGGGCCAAGGACTGGTATCCGGCACTGGGCGCCCTGATGCCGTGGAGCGCGACTTTCATCGTGTTCGGTGCCGTGGTGGTGCTCGGCGTGATTATATGCGTCATTGCCGCTCTGCTGGCCACCAACCGCTATCTGCGGTCTGACTATGACGGGATGTTCGACTGACGCCGCACCCGCCTGTCTGAGTCATGTTGTCTGTATCGAGTAAAAAAGATTGTAATCATGGA
>CALJBF010000122.1 GCA_938027385.1 uncultured Porphyromonadaceae bacterium
AGCTTGATGGCTATACCTGCCTCAACCCTCAGGACGATACCGGAGAAGTGAACTGGAAGTGGGATTCCGGACGTAAATGCGTGTATATAAACTGGACCCCTTACCGGAAGATGAACGCATGGCTGATTTCTCCCCGCATCCGGCTTGAGGTAGGCAAGGTATATCCGTTCGCGTTCGATGCCGCAGGCTCGGGTAGTGATTACACAGAGCGTGTCGAGGCATTTATCGGCAGGGATGCCGACCCCGCCGCGATGCAGGTACGGCTATCGGAACCCGTTGAACTCACGAACCCGGTATACGATATGCGCACGGTCACTGGTGAAATCACGGTGTCGGAGACCGGAATATATTATATCGGAATACATGGATGCAGCGATGAAGATATGTACCGACTCTATGTCGACAATCTCACGATAGGCGCCGGTGCCCGGATTTCGGCACCCGGAGAGCCGGAGAATCTTGTGGCGATTCCTGATCCAGATCATCTGGCGAAAGCCACCGTATCGTTTGTCGCACCTCAGACAGACATTGACAATAATCCGCTCGACGTGATTACAAGAATTGAACTCAGTCGTGACGGAAACCTCATAAAGACTTTTGACTCGCCACAGCCCGGTGCGAAGCTTTCCCATACAGACACGGATGTCACCGAAGGTTTACACACCTATTCGGTGGTGGCGTTCAATAACGGAGGTGCCGGAAAAGTAGCCTCTGCCACAGTGTTTGTGGGTGTGGCGCTCCCGACGGCACCCACTGATGTCTCTATAGAAGAGACCGCCACGCCGGGTGAGCTGACGGTCAGCTGGTCTGCACCGCTTGTGGATGTCAACGGCAACCCCCTCAAGCCCGGGCAGGTCACATATACCATAAGGGACTTTTATGACAACACACTTGTTGCCGAAGGCATCAGCGGAGAGTCATATACCTGGCAGGCCGTTACCGACAGGCAGACGTTCAAGCGTTACAAGGTGTTCGCATCTACGGCAAAAGGTATGTGCGACAGTTATGCCGGCACACCACGCATTGCCGCGGGCCCGGCTTTCCGCCTCCCTGTAAACGAATCTTTCGCTGACGCAAGATTCATGAACGAGGAATTCATCCGTGACAACAGTATCTGGGCGGCACAAACCCCCTCAGGCAGCCATGCCGTATGGCAGATCTACAGCGATGGCGGCGATGTCGTGTCGCACGATGGCGACAATGCTTTCAGCGGCAGTTATTCTGAATATCAGTTTGACGAGGTCATGCTCTACTCGGGCAAGATAGACCTCACCGGAGCGGCCAATCCGACCCTGGTATTCCATTATTGGGTCTTTTATCCCGA
>CALJBF010000123.1 GCA_938027385.1 uncultured Porphyromonadaceae bacterium
ACCGCATCATCGGCGGCGTGGGGGTGGGACTTGCATCGGCCATCTGCCCCATGTATATCGCCGAGGTGGCGCCCTCCGACATGCGCGGCACCCTGGTGTCATGGAACCAGTTCGCCATCATATTCGGCCAGCTGGTGGTGTATTTCGTGAATTTCCTGATTCTCGGCGAGCACACCAACCCGATTATCGAGAAGGTGAGCGAGACGCTCTATGCCGTGCATCCGTCGTCTGACAGCTGGACAATCCAGACCGGCTGGCGCTACATGTTCGGCTCGGAAGCCATTGTCGCCGTGGTATTCACGATTCTTGTATGCTTCGTGCCCGAGTCGCCGCGCTATCTCGCCCTTGTGGGCAAAGACGGGAGGGCCCTTCGGATACTGACCCGCATCAACGGCCGCGAAAGGGCGCTGAAGACACTGGCGGCGATAAAGTCGACGGTCGAGGTAAAGTCAGAGAAACTGTTCTCGTTCGGCGTGATGGTGATATTCGTAGGTGTCATGCTGTCGGTCTTCCAGCAGGCGGTGGGCATCAACGCCGTGCTGTATTACGCGCCGCGCATCTTCGACTCGATGGGCATGGGTAATCCGATGGTGCAGACGGTGATAATGGGCATTGTAAACATAGCGTTCACTCTCGTGGCGGTTTTCACTGTCGAGAAACTGGGCCGTAAGCCTCTGCTGATATGGGGGTCGCTCGGCATGGCCGCTGGAGCCGCCGGCGTGGCGCTGTCGAATGTGACTGCCGTGGCACCCGTCGTGCCTGTGGTCTCCATCATGGTCTATTCGGCGTCGTTCATGTTCTCATGGGGCCCGGTATGCTGGGTGCTGATTTCGGAAATCTTCCCTAACACCATACGTTCGGCGGCTGTGGCGATAGCCGTGGCGTTCCAGTGGATATTCAATTTCATCGTGTCATCGACATTCGTGCCTCTCTACAACATGCGCATGGGTGATATGGGCGACCGTTTCGGCCATTTCTTCGTATATGCCATGTATGGGGTGATATGCGTGCTGGCGGCACTCTTCGTCTACAGGCTCGTGCCCGAGACAAAGGGGAAGACGCTTGAGGACATGACCGCCCTGTGGCGGAAAAAGAGACAGTGACCATCGCTGCCATCATTGCATGCCGATGTTTCGGCGTGGTGATTGCGGTTTCCGAGGGAATGATTAACTTTGTGGAACCGGAATTTATTACGATGAAAAAAGCTTGCAGAATATTGATGGCGGCGTTGGTGCCGCTTACGGCGCTTGCATGGCCGGGGCCTTCGGGGCGCGTGTATCCTGAACGGAACGATGACCTGGCGTGGGAGAACGACCTTGTGGCGTTCCGCGCCTACGGTCCGGCCACACAGCGCAACGGCGAGCGGGCGTTCGGGTATGATCTTTTTCTGAAATATCCCGACAAGGGCCCTGTGCTCGAAAGGCTTTACGCGGCACAGACCTCGGCGCGCAACTGGGCGGTCGTGGATTCGCTGCGCAAGACCGACCCCGACCGCGCCCGCGAGTTCGAGCGGTCGTTCACATACCACGTAGACCATGGCTACGGCATGGACTGTTTCGCCGTGGGGCCCACTTTAGGGTGCGGCACGGCGGCTCTGCTCGCAGGTGACTCGATATGCTATCCGTGGTGTTACCGGAGTGTGGAGATTCTTGAGAACGGCCCCGAGAGGTTCATGGCCAGGCTCACATTCGCGCCGCAGGTCATCGAAGGGGATACCGTCACCGAGACGCGCGTAATCACCCTCGACGAAGGCTCGCACCTGAACCGTTGCGAGGTATCGTATGAAGGCCTCAGTCGTGAGCGTGAGGTAGTGGCCGGATTCCCGATACGTTCCGATGGCCCGTGGATGGCCGATGCCGCCAACGGCATACTTGCTGTAACCGACCCGACACAGGGCGCTGATAACGGTGAAATCTACCTGGGGCTCGTCTTCCGCACACAGCCGTGCGATACGGTAACCCTCGACGGCCACCGCCTGCTGAAAACCACCATCCGGCCCGGCGAGACCTTCTGCTATGACTGGGGCTATGCCTGGAGCCGCGGCGACATCCCCGGATTCAGCGAGTGGGCCGACCGGCTCTCCGCATACCGGAAAGCCATTAACGGCACCGACTGACCTCCGGGGCCACATGGCTGTCGTCCTCTCATTGTAGGGTCGCTACCCAATGCTATTAACTTAACAGATGTGGGCGTCTGAAA
>CALJBF010000124.1 GCA_938027385.1 uncultured Porphyromonadaceae bacterium
TTATCGGCCCAGCTGGGCCGATAACTGAAACAAAGGTAACAAAGATGAAACTGAAAACAACTGAAAACGATATATAGCTAAAAACGCAGATATGCTTCTTACAGAACTCATTTCGGCCCTCGGGTCCTGCCAGGTGACAGGTCCGGCCGACATACAGATATCTTCGCTTGAGTCTGACTCGCGCAAGGCCGGGGAAGGCTCGATGTTCGTGGCCGTGCGCGGCGTCACGGTCGACGGCCACTCGTTCATCCCCTCGCTCAAAGGGAAGGGTGTGGCAGCTTTCGTGGTGGAGGAGATGCCCGACGAGCTGTTCGAGGGCGCGGCCTACATCAAGGTCGCCGACACCGCCGAGGCTCTCGGTCTGCTTGCCTCGCGCTGGTATGGCGACCCCTCGCGCAAACTGCACCTGGTGGGTGTCACCGGCACCAACGGCAAGACCACCACGGCAACGCTGATCTACGAGATGGCCCGCATGATGGGTTTCAAGGCCGGTCTGCTCTCGACCGTAGTTAACTATATCGACACCGAGGCCGTGCATGCCTCGCAGACGACCCCTGACCCCCTGACCATCAACGCCCTGCTGGCACGCATGGTAGAGGCCGGATGCACATACGCCGCAATGGAGGTGAGCAGCCACGCCGCCGACCAGCGCCGCATCGCCGGGCTGAAATTCGCCGGTGGCGTCTTCACCAACCTCACCCGCGATCACCTCGACTACCACAAGACCGTGCAGAACTACCTCAACGCCAAGAAGAAATTCTTTGACGGTCTGGACGCCGACGCCTTTGCCCTCACCAACGCCGACGACAAGGTCGGCGCCGTGATGCTGCAGAACACCGCCGCGCGCCGCTCTACATACTCGCTGCGCACCATGGCCGATTTCCGCGGCCGCATCGTAGAGGAACGCCTCGACGGCATGTTGCTCCGTCTCAACGACCGCGAGATCAACGTGATGTTCACCGGCCGTTTCAACGCCTACAACCTCACCGCCGTTTACGGCGCATGCTGTCTGTTAGGCTGGGATCCCGACGACGTATTGCTCAAGATGAGCCGTCTGGTGCCGGTGGCCGGGCGATTCCAGACATTCCACTCCCCCAAGGGTGTCACCGCCATCGTCGACTATGCCCATACGCCCGACGCCGTGGTAAATGTCATTACCGCCATACGCGAGGTGCTGGGCGCCAACGGCCGCATCTTCACCGTGGTGGGCGCCGGCGGCAACCGCGACAAAGGGAAACGCCCCATCATGGCCGCCGAGGCCGCACGTCTGAGCGATGTGGTGATCCTTACCTCCGACAACCCCCGTTTCGAGGAGCCTGGCGCCATCCTGCGCGACATGGAGGCCGGTCTGGCCGACGAGCCTGCGCTGCAGGAACGCACCCGCTCGGTGGCCGACCGCCGCGAGGCAATCCGCCTGGCCGTGGCCGAGGCCCGCAAGGGTGACGTGGTGCTCATCGCCGGAAAGGGGCATGAGGACTACCAGGAGATACGCGGCGTGAAACATCATTTCGACGACCGCGAGGAGGTGCAGGCCGCTTTCGCCGCCGAGGCCTGAGAGCCGCACCGTCTATTCAACCAACCTTACAGACACCTGACTAACCGTGTTTTACTATCTGTTTGACCTGCTTAAGGATATAGGCTTTCCCGGCGCAAGGCTGATGGACTACATCACCTTCCGTTCGGGGGCGGCCCTGATACTCTCGCTGTTCATCGCCATGGTCTTCGGCCGTCGCATAATCGACCGTCTGCAGAAGATGCAGGTGGGCGAGATCGTGCGCAACCTCGGCCTCGAGGGGCAGATGAAAAAGACAGGCACACCCACCATGGGTGGCATAATAATCATCGTCTCCACGCTGGTGCCCTGCCTGCTGGTGGGTAACCTCACCAACATCTACATGATACTGATGCTCGTGTCGGTGGTGTGGCTCGGGTCGCTCGGTTTCGCCGACGACTGGCTGAAGATGCGCCGCCACAACAAAGACGGCATGAGCGGCAAGTTCAAGATTATCGGCCAGGTGGGCCTCGGCCTTATCGTGGGCCTGACGATGATGCTCTCGCCCGACATCGTGATGCGCCAGAACCATGAGGTGATAAACCGCGAGTCGAATACCGTCGAGGAGATCATCTACGAGTCGCAGGAGATCAAGGGCACCCAGACCACCATCCCCTTCGTGAAGGAGAACAACCTTGACTATGCCGACTTCACCCGCTGGCTCGGCGACAATGCCCAGGCGGGCGGCTGGATTCTCTTCATACTGGTTGCCATCTTCTTCGTCACCGCCACCTCAAACGGCGCCAACCTCACCGACGGCCTCGACGGTCTGGCGGCCGGCTGTTCGGCCATCATCGCCGTGGCGCTGGCCATAATGGCCTACCTCGGCGGCTCGATAATATATTCAAGCTACCTGAACATCATGTACCTGCCGGGCAGTGAGGAGCTTGTGGTGTTCTCGGCGGCGTTCATAGGGGCGCTTGTCGGATTCCTCTGGTACAACGCCTATCCGGCGCAGGTATTCATGGGCGACACCGGCTCGCTTACGCTCGGCGGCATCATCGCCGTGCTGGCCCTGCTCACCCACAAGGAACTTCTGCTGCCGCTGCTGTGCGCCATCTTCTACATCGAAGACCTCTCGGTGATGCTCCAGGTGGGATATTTCAAATACACGAAACGCCGTACCGGCACCGGCAGACGCATCTTCAAGATGACCCCCCTGCACCACCACTTCCAGAAAGCGGGAAACACCGGCATCGACGCCATTCTGCAGAAACCGATACAGGCGGTGCCCGAGTCGAAGATCGTGACCCGTTTCTGGATCATCGGCATCTTCCTTGCGGTGATGACTTTCGTGACTTTCAAGATTCGATAATACAAATACTGCGACATAAATGTCAGAGAACCAAGATACAAAACAGAAACGCCTTGTGGTGCTCGGCGGCGGCGAAAGCGGCGTCGGGGCCGCCATCCTCGGCAAAGCCCGGGGGATGGATGTGTTTCTTTCCGATTCGGGACACATTGCCCCGCGTTATGCCGACGAGCTCAAGGCCCACGGCATCCCCTTCGAGGAGGGTGGACACACCGAGGCGCTGATACTCAACGCCGACGAGGTGGTGAAGTCACCCGGAATACCCCCTACGGCACCGCTGATGGTCAAGGTGGCGGAACGCGGTATCCCCGTGATTTCCGAGATTGAGTTCGGCGGCCGCTATACCGACGCCCGCATGGTCTGCATTACCGGCTCGAACGGCAAGACCACCACTACCATGCTCATCTACCACATACTGCGCAAGGCCGGCCTGAACGTGGGGCTTGCCGGAAACGTGGGGCGCTCGCTGGCGCGCCAGGTGGCCGAGGAGCCGCATGACGTTTATGTGGTCGAGCTCAGCTCGTTCCAGCTCGAGAACATGTATGACTTCCGCGCCAACATCGCCGTGCTGCTCAACATCACGCCCGACCATCTTGACCGTTATGACTACAAGATGGAGAACTATGTGCGCGCCAAGTTCCGCATACTCCAGAACCAGCAGCCCACCGACGCCTTCATCTTCTGGGAGGATGACCCTGTGATACGCCGTCAGCTTGAGCGTGTGGCCACCGAGGCCAGGATGTATCCGTTCGCCGAGCATTTCGAGGATGGCGCCGCCGCCTGGGTCAGCGACTCTGACGAGCTGGTGATCGAGACCCCGGTGGAGTCGTTCGAGATGCCGCGCGCGTCGCTGGCGCTCCCCGGCCTGCACAACCTCTTCAACTCCATGGCCGCCGGTCTGTCGGCATGTCTGCTCGACATCCGCCGTGAGGATATCCGCAAGGCCCTTAGCGATTTCGAGGGTGTATCGCACCGTCTCGAACCCGCCGGCGAGGTCGATGGCGTGCGCTGGATAAACGACTCGAAAGCCACCAACGTGAACTCATGCTGGTATGCCCTTGAAAGCATGCCCGAAAGCAAGTCGACCGTGCTGATTCTCGGCGGCAAGGACAAGGGTAACGACTACTCTGAGATTCTGCCGCTGGTGCGCCGCAAGGTGAAGGCTATCGTGGCCATGGGTCTGCACAACGAGAAGATTCTCGAGTTCTTCGGCAACGAGGGGATCGAGATCGCCGACACCCACACCCTCGACGACGCCGTGGCCGCCTGCCGCCGTCTGGCACAGGCCGGCGACACGGTGCTCCTGTCGCCCTGCTGCGCAAGTTTCGACCTGTTCAAGAGCTACGAAGACCGCGGCGACCGTTTCAAGGCCGCTGTCGCCGCGCTGAAAAAATAACCATCCGCAATATACCCACACACCACACTCTCCGTATGAACACACTACAGTCCCTGTCGTCGCGCCTGCGCCCCGCCGACCGTGCCGTGGCCGGCGACACCGAAGTGCGCAAGGCCGACAAATACATCTGGGGCATCTACATACTTCTGCTTGTCATCTCGGCGGTCGAGCTTTACAGCGCGTCGTCGCGCGAGGTGCAGGCCTCGAACATCTTCGGCCCGCTGCTGCGCCATGGCAAGATGCTGATTCTCGGCCTCGGCATAACCGTAGGCCTCTCGCGCGTAAGTTTCAAATGGATACGCAAGACGACCCCGCTGTTCCTGCTTTTCGCCCTCGGCGTAGGGGTCTATGTGATGTTCAAGGGGCAGATCATTAACGGCGCGCGCCGCTCCATGTCGCTGCTGGGAATACAGCTGCAGTCGGCCGAGCTGCTGAAACTCGCCGTGGTGCTGTTCATCGCCATGATCATGTCGCGCACGCAGGAGAAGAACGGCGTGAAGGTGGGGGGCATCGTCGCCTCGGCGGTGTTCGTGCTGATATGCGGCGGACTGCTCTTCTCGCAGGGCCTGACTAACACGCTGCTGCTGATGGGCATCTCGTTTGCCATGATGCTGATAGCCGGTGTGCAGTTCAGGCGTTTCGGCATAGTGCTGCTGTGTTATGGCGTGGTGGCTTTCTGCGGCATGCAGTACAAATCGGCGCATGGCGACGAGGAGACCGCCGCCGAGACAACGGCCATCATGACCACCGGCAAAGACCTTTCGGGCAAAGCCGCCACACACGACCGTTCGGATACCTGGATGTCGCGTGTCGAGCGCTGGCGCAACGATTCTGTGCCCAAATACGCACAGAACATCGACGCCAAGAACCGCCAGGAGATGTACTCGTACATGGCGCAGGCCAACGGCGGCTGGCACGGCGTTCTGCCCGGCAACTCACGCGAGACGGCACGACTGCCGCTGGCGTTCTCTGACTACATCTTCGCCATCATCGTCGAAGACTGGGGTTTCCTGGGCGCGATGGGGCTGCTGTTCCTCTACCTTGCCCTGCTGGGGCGTGCCGGTGCCATTGCGGCGCGGTGCACACGCGTGTTCCCGGCCCTGCTGGTAATGGGCATGGCGGTGATGATCGTGCTGCAGGCGCTGTTCCACATGGCCATCGTCACCGGCGTGTTCCCTGTTTCGGGGCAGCCGCTGCCGATGATCTCGAAGGGTGGCTCGTCGATACTCTGCACCTCCATAGCGTTCGGCATCATGCTGGCTGTGAGCCGCTATGCCGTGCGTTCGAACAAGAAAGTTGAAGAAAACGAAAAGAATGATCTTCCCGACGACGTTAATGCCGTGAATCCCGGCATGATCTCGTGAGGGAACTGATATAACTTATAAGCAATGAAAGTATTGATTTCGGGCGGTGGCACGGGCGGCCACATCTTCCCCGCTCTTTCGATAGCCAACGCCCTGAGACGCAACTACCCCGATGTGGAGATACTCTTCGTGGGGGCGCTCGGGCGCATGGAGATGGAGCGTGTGCCCGACGCCGGATATGAGATTGTGGGTCTGCCGGTGGCGGGTTTCGACCGCAAACGTCTCTGGCGCAATGTGGCGGTGTTTGGCAAACTGTTCAAGAGCATGCGGCTGGCACGCAAAGTGTTGCGCGATTTTCGCCCCGACATCTGCGTCGGGGTGGGAGGCTATGCCTCGGGGCCGATGCTCAAGGCTGCCCAGAAACAGGGGATTCCGACCCTGATTCAGGAGCAGAACTCATACGCCGGGGTGACAAACAAACTGTTGGCGAAAAAGGCGCGCGCCATCTGCGTGGCATACGAGGGGATGGAGCGTTTCTTCTCCGCCGACGCCATCACCATGACCGGCAACCCCGTGCGCGATAACATAGCCCGGAAGGATATCACCCCCGCCGAGGCCCGGCGTGAACTCGGATTCGATGCCGACCGTCCGCTGGTGGCCGTCGTTGGGGGGTCGCTGGGCGCCCGCACGCTCAACGAGGCTATGAAAGCCTCGCTTGGCCGTATCCTCGATGCCGGGGCGTCGGTGCTGTGGCAGACAGGCAAGTATTACGACAAGGAGTGCCAGGAGTTCCTGGCGCGTTTCCGCGAGTCGCATCCAGGCGTGGGCGCCGACCGCCTGCAGGTGGTGCCGTTCGTGCGCCGCATGGACCTGGTTTATGCGGGGGCCGACCTTATGGTGTCGCGTGCAGGGGCGTCGACCATCTCCGAACTCCAGATCGTGGGGATGCCGGCGATACTGGTGCCGTCGCCCAATGTGGCCGAGGATCATCAGCGCCGTAACGCCGAGGCTCTGGCCGGGCGTGACGCCGCAGTGATGGTGCTCGACGCCGATGCCGTGGCGTCGCTCGGCGATGAGGTGACCCGTCTGCTCGCCGACCCCGCACGCCGCAAGGCCATCGCCGCGAATGTGGCAGCCATGGCCCTCACCGGCGCCGACGACAAGATAGCGCGCATGGTGCACGCCATCGTCAACAAAAAAGAAGAATGACCGTATGGAATACAAGAATCTATATTTCGTGGGCGCGGGTGGCATAGGCATGGCCGCCCTTGAGCGCTATTTCCTGGCCGAGGGGTATGATGTGGCCGGTTACGACCGCACACCTTCGGAACTCACCGACGCCCTCGCCGCCGAGGGGGTGGCTATCACCTTTACCGATGACCCCGCTGAAATCCCCGCCGGTTTCCGCGACAATGATACGACCCTGGTGGTCTACACACCTGCCATACCACACGACAACCTGATTCTGAACTGGTTCAGGGATAACGGTTTCGAGCTTGTGAAACGCTCGCGTCTGCTGGGCGAGGTCACACGCGCCTCGAAGGCTCTCTGTTTCGCCGGCACGCACGGCAAGACCACAATCTCCTCTATGGCGGCGCATGTGATGCACTCGCAGGGCACGGCGGTGAACGCTTTCCTCGGGGGCGTGCTACGCAACTGGGGGTCGAATTTCCTGCTCTCGCCCGGAGCCGACTATTCGGTGGTAGAGGCCGACGAGTTCGACCGTTCGTTCCATCAGCTCACACCCTATGTGGCCGTCATCTCGGCCACCGACCCTGACCATCTCGATATCTACGGCGACGAGGAGGGGTATCTCGAAGGGTTCGCACGGTTCACCGAACTGGTGCGCCCCGACGGCGCCCTGCTCCTGCACGAGGGGATGAAACTGAAACCGCGTCCCGCCGACGGGGTGAAGGTCTATACCTACTCGCGCGACCACGGCGATTTCCACGCGCAGTATATCCGCCACGGGCATGGGGTGCTGGCGTTTGACTTCGTTTACCCCGGAGGCGTGATACGCGGCATTGACCTCGGCGTGCCCGTCGACATCAATATAGAGAATGCCGTTGCCGCCTTGGCGGCGGTATGGCTTACCGGTACGCTCGACGCCGCAAAGGCGCGCGAGGCAATAGGCTCGTTCATGGGCGCCAAGCGCCGGTTCGAGTTCTGGCTCAGGGAGCCGGGACCGCAGGGGCGTGTGATAATCGACGATTATGCCCACCACCCCGACGAACTTGCCGCCTCGATCAGCTCGGTAAAGGCGCTTTATCCCGGGCGTCGGCTCACCGTGGCGTTCCAGCCGCATCTCTACACCCGTACGCGCGATTTCGCTGAGGGGTTTGCCGCCGCACTGTCGCTGGCCGACGAGGTGATAATGCTCCCCATCTATCCGGCGCGCGAGGAACCGATTCCGGGCGTTGACTCGGAAATGATATTGCGCGATGTCAAATCGGCAAAAAAGTCGCTTATCGCGTATGATTCTTTGCCCGAGACGATAAAAAACAGTAACTTTGAGATACTTTTGACCGCCGGCGCCGGCGACATCGTGAACCTCCTTCCCGCTGTCGTCGAGGCTGTCACTGTAAAATGACCGAATAATATATAGCGTTTTCGGTCGCTATGTATGGATGCACCCCGGTGCATCCTCACATTCACCCTTGAAATGAGCAAATCAGCTGTCATAAGATGCCTGCTGACGGTGATACTGGCCGTCTACCTGGTGTTTGCCCTGTTTATATCGGGGCAGATGTCGGCTACGGCACCGTTGCGCGCCATAAAAACCCGGGTGCTCAGCCCCGAGGGGAGTGCCGGATTCGTGACGCGCGCCGAGATTGACCGCATGCTGGGCGAGTGGGGCGTGAACCGAAAGACCGCCGCCGCTGTTGATTTACAAGGAATCGAAGACCGCTTGAACGCCATCGACAACATCGAGCATGCCGTGGTCGAGCGGCTGGCCGACAATACCATCCTCGTCACCGTGACGCCGATGGTGCCTGTGGCCCGCGTATTCGGTTCTGACAACCGGTCGTATTACATCAACGCCGCCGGGAAAAGGCTCACCGCAGGGTCGAGGTTCCACCTTGACGTGCCGGTGATTTCAGGCGACTTCGACTCCGCCCATCCCGCCACCGACATTCTGCCGCTGGTAAGATATATCGAGGGCAATCCCGACTGGCGCGCGCTGGTGTCGCAGTACAAGGTCGACCCGCGCACCCGCGACGTAATCCTGGTGCCGATGATACGCGGCCATGTCATAAACCTCGGTGACACGTCGGCCCTCGCGTCGAAACTCGACCGTGTGATGACGATGTACCGCGAGGTGCTCCCGCTCAAGGGGTGGGACTATTACGACACCCTCTCAGTCAAATGGGGAGGCCAGTGTGTGGCCTCGCGCCGCGACAAGGTAATCCCCGAGACGATGATCCTCTTCGACCAGGAGGGTGAGGCAGAGACCGACGACATCGACGCCATGCTCACCACATCCGACACCGTGGCCGCTCCGGTGACACCGCCGGGTCACTGAACAGACTGATACATCACATACAACAACATATAAACCATCCCCCGAACCTCCCCCAAACACATATACAGCAAATGCCAGAAAGATTCATAGTAGCCATTGAGATCGGCAGCTCGAAACTGCGAGGCGCCGTCGGCGTTGCCGACGACATGGGCATGACCGATGTGCTCGCCGTAGAGGAAGAGAAACTCACCGGCAGCGTGCGCTACGGCTGCATAAACAATGTAGAGATCTCGAACGCGCTCTCACGCATCTGCGAGCGTCTTGAACAGTATCCGCGCGTGGCCCCGCGCCAGATCAAGGGCGTGTATGTAGGCCTCGGCGGCCGGTCGATGATTTCGGCCCAGGTCGACGTGGAGGCACGTCTGCCGGCCGAAATGGAGATTACCCGCGAGATGATTGCCGACCTGCGCGCCCGCGCCGCCCGCAATGTAAGCTCTGAGCGCGATGTGGCCGATGTGGTGGCTGTGCGCTATACGGTCGACAACCGTCAGCAGGCGAATCCCGTCGGCTGTTACGGCACTTCGGTGGGCGCCCGCATGTGTGTGGTCACCTGCGCCACGGTGATGAAACGTATGATCCGCCGCGTGCTGTCAGAGCGTCTGGTACTGGAGATCAACGGCTATGTGACACGTCCGCTGGCTGAGGGCGCCATTTCGCTCACCGACGACGAGCGCCGCCAGGGGTGCATGCTCGTGGATTTCGGCGCCGAGACCACCACGGTGGTTATCTACAAGGACGGCGCTCCGGTATATGTGGTCACCCTGCCGCTGGGATCGCGCAACATTACCCTCGACCTCAAGAAACTCAACTACATCGAGGAGCGCGCCGAGGAGATCAAGAAGGTCTCGGGCAACGCCATGGGCTCTGACTCGCCGCGCTACGGCGCCGACGGCATAGATTATTCCGAGGTGAACAACTACGTGCATGCCCGTGCCGCCGAGATCGTGATAAACATCCTGGCGCAGATTGAGTATGCCGGACTGAAATCGTCGGACCTCCCCGGCGGCATAATCATAGTGGGCGGCGGCGCGCGTCTGCGCGGCTTTACAGAACTGCTGGCCCAGCAGAGCAAGCTGAAAGTGCGCATGGGCACCATCCAGTCGTCGGTGCGCATATCCGACCCCGGGGTGAATCCGGGCGAGAACATCGACATCATCTCAATCCTCGCCGCGGCGGCCAAGATGCCCCCTGCCGAGTGCATGGACGAGCCTGAACCGGTTGACGAGCCTGAGGATGGTTTCGACGAAGGGGACGGCGACGAGGAGGGTTCGCGCATCGGCCGTCTTGACGATGATGATCCCGATGTATTCAGCGACGGCTCCGAGAAGAAGAATAAGAAGAAAGTAAAGGGTGGCGATGATGGGGAGAAACCCCACCGCCCGTCGATTTTCGGCTCTCTGTACCGCAAGATCGCCGGTATCATGGACGACGACGGCGACGAACTCTGATTTTCACCCCACAACAATCTGAAAAATGACAATCGAAGACGCATCAATCATAGAATCGACCCACGACGAGGTGATTATCAAGGCCATCGGTGTCGGTGGTGGCGGTGACAACGCCATCAACCACATGTATGAGCAGGGAATCGACAAGGTCTCGTTCGTGGTCTGCAACACCGACCGCCAGGCGCTCAACAACTCGCCTGTGCCAAACCGTCTGCTCATCGGCCCCACGGTGACCAAGGGTCTCGGAGCCGGAAACGACCCCGAGAAGGCCCGCCAGGCCGCCGAGGAGAGCGCCGACGAAATCTCGGCCCTCTTCGACGATGAGACCAAGATGGTGTTCATCACCGCCGGCATGGGCGGTGGCACCGGCACCGGCGCCGCACCCGTAGTGGCCCGTCTGGCCCGCGAGCGCGGTCTGCTCACGGTGGGTATCGTCACCATCCCCTTCCTGTTCGAGGGGGAGAAGAAGATTCTCAAGGCTCTTGACGGCGCCGAGGAGATGAGCAAGTATGTAGACTCACTGCTGGTAGTGAACAACGAACAGCTCACCGAGATATATCCCGACCTCGATTGGCTCAACGCTTTCGGCAAGGCCGACGACACGCTGTCGAACGCCGCCCGTTCGATTTCTGAGCTTATAACCTGTCCGGGGCACATCAACCTCGACTTCAACGACGTGGAGCGCACTCTGCGCGACGGCGGGGCCGCAATCATCTCTACCGGTTACGGCGAGGGTGAGCACCGCGTGAGCCGCGCCATTGACGACGCGCTTAACTCGCCTCTGCTCAAGAACCGCGATATCCTGGGATCGAAACACCTGCTGTTCAACCTCTATTTCTCGCGTCAGGCCGACATACCGTTCGTAATGGGTGAGGCTCGCGAGCTCACCTCGTTCATCTCGCAGATCGACCCCGAAGTCGACGTCATCTACGGTATAGCTTTTGACGACACCCTCGGCAACAAGATCAAGATCACCATCCTGGCCTCAGGTTTCGAGCTGGTGATAAAGGGCGACGCCAAACTCAAGACCCGCAAACAGCCCGAAGGCGATGATACCAAGGGGTTTGTCTCGAAACGCAAGGCCGCCACACCCCGCGAGAATGACCCCGAAGATCAGAAAGCCGCCCTGCGCGGAGCCTATGGTGAGGATAAAATCGCCGCCATGGACCTTGAGCGCGACAAACAGCGCTACATAGTCCTTCAGCCTGAGCAGTTCGACGACGACGCCGTAATCGAGGCGCTGGAGAGCGAACCGGCCTACAACCGTGACCGCAAGCTCACAGATAAGATACGCACCGGCGTGCACCGCCCGGCCGAGGAGCCTGCCGCCCCGCAGCCACGCGCACCCCGCGCCACCGATACCCCCGACTCGCGCGACGATGCCCCCACCACCCTCATCACCTGGTGACGGTTCCGGGGCGTCGCCCCGGAACGGGCCCGCCACCAGGCCCCGTTTTCCCCGGAATCCTCGGAGCCTCCGGCACCGCTTGGGCGCCGTCGGTTAACGGAAATAGTGCAAAGTGATTGCTGCCGCGAAAGGATTATTGCCGCAAACTGATTTGTTCTGCGAAATGTTTCGTGCCGGAAATAATTCGTGCCGGAAATAATAGTTGACAAACCCCTCAAAAAATTTGTCACGTCAGAAAAAATCTGTACCTTTGTGACACCAACCGCGACAGAAACCCGTTTCCTGTCACCGACAGAAACCCGTTCCCTGTCACCGACCGAAACCCCGCGGTTTCATTTTTACCTTTTATGCGGTAGTAGCTCAGTTGGTAGAGCATCAGCTTCCCAAGCTGAGGGTCGCGAG
>CALJBF010000125.1 GCA_938027385.1 uncultured Porphyromonadaceae bacterium
CGTCGCGCACCACCACCTCGGTCTGCGAATCGGTGTCGATAATCTCAGTCAAGGCTTGGGGCGGATTGGCCACATGCTCCCACGCCGGAGGCGCCCCGAGAGCCGCCAGAGCGACGCCCAGTGCCACCACAACCGATATGACGAGACGTTTGAGCATAACTATCTGATTAGACTGCCCGGCTCTCCCGGGGTTTAATCACGCAAATTTACACAATTTTTCCTTGCCACCGCCCCTTATCCACCAAAAATCTTGTCATCGCATTCGGCTTGGTGAAGAGGATGATGCCTGCCACCCATTGCGCCAACGGTAATTTTGGGGCAAAAAACGATATGGAAAGCAGTTTTATTAAAAGTGGGCAGGCGCAGGGGAGCGCAAAGGCATGTGGGCAAACGGAGTGCGGCCTCCCGGGCGTGGCGGCAGGGGCTGATGGAGGTGAAATGCAAGAGATTCTGGCCGAGAACACGCGGCGGCGCGAGGCCGAGCGCCGGGCTGCGCGTTACGATCCCGCCACAGGCATCGGCGCCTCGGGTGCCGAGAGGCGCGTATGGTGCCGCAACCCGTTCACGGGTGTCAGGGAGTTCATCCCGCGGTCGATGGCCGACGACACTGCCACCGCGGCGGCACGCACGGCCGTGGAACGCGAGCGCGTGCGGTGCCGTCACGATTTCGATTTCTGGGCGTGGCGCTGCGCGCGCATCAAGCATAAGACGCGCCCCGAGATTGTGCCGTTCGTGCTCAACCGTGGCCAGCGGCGCGTGGCCGAGGCTCTTGAGGCCGACCGCGCCGCTGGGCGCCCGATGCGTCTTATCGTACTGAAAGCGAGGCAATGGGGATGCTCTACGGTGGTTGAGATGTACATGGCCTGGGTGCAGTGCTGCCTGGCACGCAACTGGCATTCGCTGCTGTGCTCGCAGGTGCAAAGCGTCTCGCAGGCCATACGCGACATGCTCACCGTTCTGCTCGACAATTATCCGCCCGAGATGTGGGAGGGGGAGGGGGACACGCCACGTCTGCGCGCTTTCCAGGGACAGCAGACCATCCGCGAGATCGAGGGGCGCTCGTGCCACCTCACCCTGGCCACGTCAGAGAGCGTGAACTCGGTACGCGGCTCTGACTATGCCATGGCGCATCTGACCGAGGTGGCGTTCTGGAAAGACACCCCCACAAGCCGTCCGCTCGATTTCATACGGTCAATATACGGCTCGGTTGCGCGCACGCCGCTGACGCTGATAGTGATGGAGTCGACCGCCAACGGCGCCGGCAGTTTCTTCCACCGCGAATGGCTCAGGTCGGCCGCCGGAAAGAGCGACAAGCACGCCGTCTTCGTTCCCTGGTATAAAATAGACATATACCGCGAGGAGGTCACCGACCCCGCGACCCTCTGGCAGAGCCTCGACGGCTACGAGCGCGCCCTATGGAGCGAGCATGGCCTGACACTCGAACGCATAGCCTGGTACCACGCCAAGCGCGCCGAGATGGCCGACCATGCGGCGTTCATGGCCGAATACCCCACCACGGCCGAGGAGGCGTTCGCCATGTCGGGCAACATGGTCTTCGCCCCCGCACACATAGAGGCCATGCGCGCCGGATGCTCTGACGCCCCGCTCACGGGCGAGGTCTGCGGCGAGACACCCACCGGCCACGGCGCTCTGCGCGCGGTGCGGTTCACCCCGGACCCTACCGGCGCCCTGAAGATATGGCGCCGACCCGAGGCGCGATGCCGCTATGTGGCGGCGGTGGATGTGGGCGGACGCACCCTCAAGGCCGACTGGAGCGTCATCGCCGTGCTGAGCCTGGGCCCGCACCCCGAGGTGGTGGCACAGTGGCGTGGCCATACCGACCACGACCTGCTGGTGTGGAAAGCTGCCTCGATAGCCACCTATTACAACAGCGCCATACTGGCGTTCGAGAGCAATTCGCTTGAACACGCCGGGGCCGGAATGGCGCCCGACCAGGGGGCGTATTTCCTTGACCAGCTTGCCGATGTCTACCCCAACCTCTACTACCGGCAGTCGGCCGGCGAGGACACGGGGCGCCGTCCCGGGTTCCACACGAACCGGGCCACCAAACAGATGATAATAACAGGACTGATTGCCGCCGTGCGCGACGGCACATACACCGAACGCGATGCCGGTCTGCTCGACGAGCTGGCCTCGTACCGACTCCAGCCAAACGGCGTCTACGAGGCGGCCGACCGCTGCCATGACGACATACTGATGACCCGCGCCATAGCCCTCTACGTGGCGTCGCGGCCGGGGAACGCACAGGCCGACGCCGACCTCGAGCGCTACCTCTCGTCGGCGCTCGCACCGGGATTCGCGCTGTAATTTGCCAGTGCCCCCTGCAGCGCCTCGGTGACCATGGCGCGCAGCTCGCGCGGGGCAAGTACCGTCACAGCCGGGCCGCGGCTCAAGATCTCGGCCACCAGGTCAGGGGTGAGCCTGAGCCGGTAGGTGAAAATGGAGTATCCGTTGCAGACTTCCTCGTGCTGTGAGCCGTGCAGCGGCAGGGCGCGCATATATTTGGCCGTGCGCTCATCGGCGCGCAGACGCACCTGGCGCGGTTCGGCACGGTTCACCATAATGCCGAACGAGTCGCGGAAATATGTGCGCGGGTCGGTGCCACCGGCCGGCGGGGTGAAGGTGGCGGTGAGCACGCGCAGGTCGCTCATGCGGTCAAGGGCGTATGTCTTCACCTTCGAGTCGGCGGTGTTGCGCCCGGTCACATACCAAATCTGGCGGAATATGCGCAGAAAATAAGGCTCGAGCTCCACGTTGCGCGTGGGGTTCGAGCGCGTATAGGGATGGTAGTCGAACTGCAGGCGGTGGTTGTCGCGCACGGCCTCGATACAGGGCGCCAGAAACTCGCGGGCCGAGGGGGTGGCCTCAAGCATGATGCGGTCGGCCACGTCGCGCGACCCCTGGAGGACATTCGATGTGGCGGCCGAGTCAAGCAGCCATTCGGTGATGTTGGCGGCTCCGGCCTCGTCGGCGATGTAATATTCGTAGGTCGAGGCGTCGTAGCCTATGGTGACCGAGAAAAGCTCCTCGACCGCCTGGCGGTAGTTATAGAAAGTACGGCGCGGCAGGCGCGACTCGCCCCCTGAGAAGGGCGAGCGCGCCCAGCACGCGTCGAGCTCGCGGCGCGAGATGCGTCCGTGGCGGCTGATGGTATCCACCAGCCATATATACCGGTTCAGCAGGTCACGCGCCATGGTGGATTTGTCAGTTAGATAGCGTCGTCCTCGACGGTCTCGAGTTTGTCGACCTCAGGCGCGGGGGCGTCAGAGGTAGCGGCCTCAAGACGTTTCATGATCGAGAAGATGAACAGGGCCGACACAAGGCAGATGCCGATCAGGATTGCCCACAGCACCCATACCGGAATCTTGCCCCACAGCAGCATGGGAATCGAAACCAGATAGTTGCCGATGGCGGTGGCGGCGAACCAGCCGCCCATCATCGAGCCTTTCAACTGGGGAGGAGCTACCTTAGACACGAACGAGATGCCCATGGGCGAAAGCAGAAGCTCGGCGAACGTGAGCAGCAGGTAGGTCGAGATCAGCCAGTTGGGCGAAACGGCACCGTGGGTACCCGAAAGGGCGAACGAGCCGGCCATCATCACGGCGTATGCCACACCGGCCAGAATCATGCCGTAGCCGATCTTGCGCGGAGCCGAGGGCTCTTTCCCTTTGCGTGCCAGGGCGCCGAAGATTGCCAGCGAAACCGGGGTCAGGGCAACCACATAGAAGGGGTTGAACTGCTGGTACTGCTGGGGCTGGATGCCGGTCACGGGATTCTCGGTCTGGCTGTAGATCATCCACAGCACGAAAGCGCATACGGCGAGCACACCGGCGCCGATGAGCTTGCCGGTCTTTTTCGAGCTCTGGAAGATGGCGAACAGCGCGTAGACCCCCACCGCGATGAGCAGAAGCGCCCACACATTGAAACCGATGCGGGTGAAACCGCCGGCCTCAGGCGAGGTGCAGCTCTTGGCGAACTCGGTGAGTGTGGCGCCGTTCTGGTGGAATACCATCCAGAAGAAGATTACC
>CALJBF010000126.1 GCA_938027385.1 uncultured Porphyromonadaceae bacterium
GGCGGTCGAGCAGCAGCGACAGCACCTGGAAGTGGTAGTTCTGCTCGTTGCCCACCACGTAGATCATGCGGTCGATGGGGTAGTCCTCGAAACGCAGTTTGGCGGTGCCGATGTCCTGGGTCATGTAGACCGAGGTGCCGTCGGCGCGCAGGAGCAGTTTGTGGTCAAGACCGGCATCGGTGAGGTCGGCCCATACCGAGCCGTCATCCTTGCGGTACATGATACCCTTCTCGAGTCCTTCGAGCACCTTCGACTTTCCTTCGAGGTAGGTCTCCGACTCGTAGTATATCTTGTCGAAGTCAACGCCCATTCGGCGGTATGTCTTGTCGAACCCGTCGTAGACCCACGAGTTCATCTTCTCCCAGAGGGCACGCACCTCGGGGTCTTTCTGCTCCCAGCGGCGCAGCATCTCGCGGGCCTCGGCCATGAGCGGGGCCTGCGCCTTGGCGTCATCCTCGGTCATCCCCGTGGCCATGAGTTCTTTCACCTGCTCGCGGTATTTCTTGTCGAACAGCACGTAGAAGTCGCCGATCAGGTGGTCGCCCTTCTTGCCGGTCGACTCGGGTGTGGCGCCCTCGCCCCACTTCTGCCAGGCGAGCATCGACTTGCAGATGTGTATGCCGCGGTCGTTCACGATGTTGGTCTTCACCACGCGGTTGCCGCAGGCCTTGAGAATCTGCGACAGCGAGTAGCCCAGCAGGTTGTTGCGCACATGCCCCAGGTGCAGGGGCTTGTTGGTGTTGGGCGACGAATATTCCACCATCACCAGGGGCGACTCATCTGTGGCCTCGGTGAACCCGTAGGTCTCGCCGGCGTCGGCGATGGCCTTAAGCACGGTCGAGAAATATGTGGGGCGGATGACGATGTTCAGGAACCCTTTCACCACGTTGAAACGGTCGACGGCCGGCTCGTTCTCCACGAGCCACTGGCCGATTTCGGTGGCCACGGCCTCCGGGGCCTTGCGCGCGGCTTTCACCCAGGGAAACACCACTACGGTGAGGTTCCCCTCGAACTCTTTGCGGGTGGTCTGCGGAACAATCGATTCGGCGGGGGTGTCAACGCCGTAAAGGGCTTTCACGGCGTGGCTTACGGCCTGTGAGATGATGCTGTCGATCTGCATGGCGGTGTGATTGGCTTGTATGGTCAGTTTGAAAAAAGCTCTGAAATTAAAAAAGGGTAAGCTTACTACATCGCACCGCTACGACCCCCTACCGCTGCTTCGATCAAGACCTGACGGAGTTCGGGGGGAGCTGGTCGTGTAGGACTTACCCGACCGCAAAGTTACAACTTTTCCACAAATCTACAAAATTTATTTTGTGCCGCAACAGGAAACCGCGTGAGGGCGACATGTCCTGGTAAAAACGGAAGGTGTCGCAAAATCCGGCAGACAGGCCCGGTTTTGCGACACCCTCGGTTTTCAGGAATCAGATATGTGTCAGCGCATGATCAGGCGCCAGGCGCTGTTGCCGCAGACGGCGATGTAGAATCCGGCGGGGAGCGCGCTTATGTCGGCCCGGCCTGCGGTGTCTGTGCATGTGCTCATCACCATCACGCCGGCGGTGTTATAGAGTGTGACGTCGCTGTCAGGCAGACATGTGGCAAGTATGCCGCCGGTAACGAAGGTCGCATTGCCGTCAGGTGTCATGGTGCCGTCAGTGCCGGGCAACGCTATGCCGGTGGGGATGTATTCGTAGGCGCCCACGGTGGGATGCTCGGTGTCGCGGGGCATCCCCTCGATGTCGGTGGTCACGACGTCAAGCGGTATCCCGGCCTGAAGACCGTCGAAGGTGGCAGGGTATAGCGGACGGGCGCTGTCTGAATCGTCGAACGGCACGGCGATATTGATTCCGTCGGTCTCGCCTGATGCGAGAACCCACTGGTTGAAGGTCATCTTCTGGTCGTAACTGCCGCCCCAGTAAGCATATGTGGCGCCTTCGGTGTAGCCTGCATTGTTGCGGTATGCGGCACCCGATGGGCCGTACTGCTCTTTGATGACATAGTCGCCGTCGGCGCACTGCCAGAGGTTGTTGGCTATTGTGCCGCTGACGGTGGTGCCGCTCTTGACATTGATTATCAGTGGTATGGCCACGCCGCCGGGGGCGGTGGCGGTCTGCACGGTGTTGTGTGCCAGAGTGAATCCGGTGAAGGGCTTGCCCGACGAGTTGTAGAGCTGGATTCCGGCGCCCGACTGCTCGCGGGTATTGATGTCGATGACGTTGTTGGCGATCAGTACAGGGGCATCGGCCGATCCGCCGAGCATGCGCAGATACAGACCATAGACGCCGGTCTTGTCATATTTCAGGGTGTTTCCGGTAATCTCCGCGGGCCCCGAGATGTTCAGGTCTATCATCTGGCAGTAGTTCTTGTCGTCATGGCTGCCGGTGCCTGTGAAACGGTTGCCGGTTACGGAGACCCCCTTGGCCATGTAGGCGTAGACAGCCTGATACCCCTGGTCGGCGAACGAGCAACCTTCGATGTCGAGGCCGTCTGATACAGGCTGGTTTATCGAGCCGGAGCCGAATTTCACGGCCGTGTAGCCGCCGGTGAGCGAGGTATTCGTGATCGAGAGCCTTTCGTTCACGGGAGCGGTGGCCGACGGAGCGGCGTATGAGTTTACAAGTGTCAGGTTGTTGTAGGTGGTGTTCGATGTCGGGGCGCTGATTACGCAGTTGTCTATGGCGATGTCAGAGCAGCCCGAGGCGATGTGTACCACCGAGGGGAACTGTACGTTTGTGGTGCGCACGGTAAGCCCCTCGACCGTGACGTGCGATGTGCCGCGCAGGGTGAGCACGCCGTAGTAGTGCTCGAGCTTGTCGTCGGTGTACGGTGGCTCGCTCCACTGGTTCCATACCAGCACGGCGTCGGCAGGGTCGCCGCTCTCGCCGCGTATGGTTATGGTGTTGGTCTCCGATACGCCCTGTATGTGGTCGAGTTCCACACGCTCGTTGTATGTGCCCGGCTCGACAATGAATGTGACGGGACCCTCGATGCCTGCGCTCATGTCGGCCACTGCCGACGAGATGTCGGCGTATGTGGCCTCGGCCGACAGACCTATGCGGAATGTGCCTTTGAAACCGTCGACCACCGTTGCCCTGGCTGTCGGGAGCATGTCGAGTGCCGCCGTGGCGTCTTTGCCGTCGGCAGAGTATGCAATGGCCTCCGGCACAAGCGTGGCGGTGGAGGCGGTGGGAGCGTCGTCGCCCACGGTGCCCTGAATCCAGAAATGGTATGTGCCCTCGGTCTCGAAGGTCAGGGGTGCGGCGGGAACGAATGTCGCTGTCGAGCCGTCGGTCTCGGCTATCGGTGTGTTGCGGATGAATGTGGCGTCGGCACCGGTGGCATACAGGCGCAGACCGGTGAGGATGCCGTCATTGTCGGTAAGGCCGAATGTGAGACTGCTGACAGTAATCGGGTTCTTGTCGCCGGCGACGGTGATTTTCATCCCCGAGAGGAGTACGTCGCTCCCTCGGGTAGCCTCGCCGTTGCCTGTGGGGATGCTTTCTATGTCGTCGAATCTCAGCGGTTGGCGTGCGTCGCAAGAAAGCTCGCATTTCCACCCCTCCTCCCTGGCTATTGTCATCGAGTGGTATTCGATGGTCAGCGAGCCGTCTTCGCGCACTGAGGTGACCGAGACGGGGTAGACGGTGTTGCAGTCGACACCCAGAGGCTCGGCGCCCCCGGTAACGGTGATATACTGGTTCGAGGGGTTGACGTTGAATGAGCCTTCGGTGAATTTTGCCGTGATTTTTCCGCCTGCGAGGGCCGGACGTGCGGTGAGTGTGTAGTCGTTGGTGAGATATGCGGCCGTGACGCCGTTGACGATCACGGGATATTCGCCGACCTCCACAACCTGCTCCTTGTCACCCAGTACGGGATCGTATGTGTTGACAGTGAGAATCTCCCCTTCCGGGTCGGGATTCACGACAGTCAGCGCGGCGCCTCCGGCGGTCAGGGCTGATACCTTGGCGTCGATTACCGAGCCGGGAGCGGCGTCGGGGCTGATGCCGGCCAGGAGCCAGAAGGTATTGTCACCCTCGGCAAGTGTGGCCGCGGAATCAAACGTGACGGTGTCGCCTTCGGGCTGTGCGGTGGCTATGACTGTTGCCCCCTGCGGGGTGTCGTTGTGGCCCGATGAGGCGAGCGACATCTTGGTGTAGACCGACGTGTCGCCTTTCAGGGTGAATGTCACGCTCTGGAGACTCACGGGGTCAAGGTTGCCCTCGGTCTCGATATTGATGCCGATTACCGGTACAGCGGTGGCCGATGTGACAGGCACGGTGGTGAGACCCGAGGGGAAGGCCTCGGCAGTCTTTACCGTCATGGGGCGTGACAGATACTGGCGCACCTCGCCTATGAATCCGTATTCCGAACCCTTGGTCATGCTTGAGCCGGTGGCACCGGCATTGAAACGCACTGTCAGCGCGCCGTCGGCCGAGGCCGAACGGATTGTGCCGATCGCAGAGGCGTCGGCACCTTCGGCGAGGTTGGCGTCTTTGGTGTGGACGTATGCCGGGGTGCCTTCGGCCGCAGTGCCTGAATATACCTCGAAGACGGGCGTCACGTTTGACGACGGGTACCACTGCGACTCATAGTAGTACAGGTTGAGTTTCGAGAAGTCAATCTCGCACACATGACCTGCCGCCGAGGGGAGGAATGTGACGCAGAGGTCGTCTTTGTTGCCGTCGTAGCCCGAGTAATAGTCTGAATAGGGCTTGTTGGTCAGCCGTATGGTACCGTATACCGTCTTCACGGGGTGGTCTTTCGAGGGGAACACCTGGTTGAGTACCTCGCGGCCGGTGGATGTTTCCGGTGCGGTGATTTCCGTGGCCGTGCCGTTGAGCGTGAGCGATTTCACGATGGCGTTGACCCTGTTGCCGGTGACGGCGTCGGGGCGCACATCTGCTGTTATCCAGATATAGTTGTCACCTTCGAGAAGTGTCAGCGGAGTGCCGAATGTCAGGGCGGATGTGGTGGCCGATACTTCGGCTCCGGAAAGTTCGGTTGCCGTTGTGGGGTCGAACGTGGTGGTGTTGCGTGTCGAGTACACCGTGACGCGCTCCCACTGGGGGGCGGTGCCGTCGTAGTCGAGTGTCATGCCCGAGAGCGTCATTGCCGGTTCGGTGTTCTGGGTCTTGATGAGCAGACGCACCACGGGGGCGCATGCGTCGCCCGCAGCCAATGTGGCCTCTGAGGCGGCTGAGATGTCGGTGCCGGTCAGGGTCATCGGCTGGGGCACGAACAGCGATGCCGCGGCCTCCCATCCGGCTTTGGTCACGCCGGTAGTGGTCGAGAAACTGACGGTCAGGGCGCCGTCAGGCGATGTCGAGCGCACACGGGCGCTTGTCTGGCTCAGAAGTGTGATGAGTGCCTTGTCAGGATCGGCCTCGGTTCCGTCATAGACGATCAGCTGATCGTTGCGTGCTGGGTTGGTATTGAACAGCGCTATGTTCGAGAAATCGATCATGACCTTTCCCTCGCTCCCTTCGGCGGGGAGGAATGTCACGGTGCCCCGGCTCTGTTCGGGATAGTTTGCGGCGGGGCCGCCCGCATCATAGAACTGCACGCTGTGGCCCGTCTCGATGCGGGCGGTGATGTGCGAGCCGTCGGCCGGCATGAGCACCATGGCCGCCACTGTCACTGCCACCGGATCGGCGGCGGCGATGGCCGGGGTAACGGGCGCCGTGGTGGTCAGGGCGTCGAATGTCACCGAGGCCGACGAATAGAACGGAGCGGTCGGCCGGATGTCGGCTTTTACTGTGAAGATGTTGTCGCCTGCGGTCAGTTCGTTGTCAAGCGTGTATGTATATCTGTCGTCCGTGACTGACGGAGTGGCCTCGACCGTGTTGTCGCCCTTGCAGAGCCTGATGTTCTCCAGAATGTTGTCGGGGTCGTTGACGGTGAACCCGAGCGATGTCATGTCGAACGGGTTGAGTATGCCGTCGGTCTTGATGTTCAGGCTGCCGAGAGTCACATTCTTCAGGCCGCAGTACACATCGGCTGTCACGCCCGAGTAATCGGGGGTGACCGACACTATCTCCTGTTCGGTGAGCGATACGGATGTGACCTGTGCCTCCCAGCCGTCGCACGCGGCGGCATATTTGTAAAGGAAACATACGCTCAGGGCGCCGTCGGGTTCGGTGGAGGTGAACGTCACGTTCTCTCTTTCAATCAGGGTCTTGTCGGCCGCCGAGAAATAGCGCTCCAGGAGTTTGCCGTTGTCGGGAAAATCGGTGGCGAGCACATCCATGGTGCGGTCCGGGTACTCGAGGTCGATGTTGTAGTAGTTGCCGTTGAATATCGACAGCGAGACGGGATAGACGGCTCCGTCGCCCTTGAGATGGATTTTCGAGAACCTGATCTGCACGGCCTCGCCCGGATTGGCCGGGGTGAAGACCACTGTGGCGAACGAGTTGTTTGACGACGAGCTTGAGATCTGCCCGGTTCCCTTCATGTCATAGAAATCGATGGGTTCGGTCA
>CALJBF010000127.1 GCA_938027385.1 uncultured Porphyromonadaceae bacterium
ACAAAAGGTGAGCCCTCGAAACTGAAGGTGTTGAACGAGATGGTGTAGCGGCCCGGTGCCGAGTTCGAGAAGGGAATCGAGCCTTCGACGCCCGGTTTGATCTGGCTGTTCTCGTAGCCGAACACGATTTCCTGACCGTGCTCGCCGTATGCCGGTGCCACGATGACACCGCGCATTTCGGCGGGGAAACGGTCGGTCATCGAGTACACGTATTTCTCGTCGGTGCGGTTCATCGTGTACTCGGTGCCGTCTTCGGCGCGGAAGATCAGCGACTCATAGTCGGGGTGGGTGATCTTGACCGTGTAGAACTGCTCCGTTGTGGTGAAGTGGATGTTCTGCAGGGTCAGGCGCAGGGTTGCCTCGCCGTCGGGGATGTTGGCGAGATAGGGAATCTCGATCTCGGCCTGGTAGTCGGCACCGTTGTCCTTGGTGCGGATGACCTGCTCGGTCACCATCTCGTCGCCGAAATAGAGCTCGGCGTGGATTGTCGACAGGGGCACCTCGGCGTCTGATGCCTTTACTGTGAAGGTGAGCTTGTCGCCGAAACAGGCCTGCCCCAGATCGCCGGTCACGTTCATGACCGGATTGCCCGGAGCATACTCCTCGTCGTTACATGCGGTCAGCATGGCTGCCGATGCGAACAACAGGGCAAATGTCTTGATATATTTCATGTGGATGAATTTCTAAAAGTTGTGATGAACGGTGGGGGATGTCGGTTACTTCCAAGACAGCGATACCGCGCTGCGGGCCGGAACGGTGACGGGGAAGTGGTGGGTGCCGTCGTCGAGAGTCACCTTGACCTCCTCTGACTTGGCGTTGCTCATTACCACGGCATACGAGTTGTCGGGGTTCTTGAAGGCAGAGTAAGTGAGGCCGTTGGTCGAGAAACCGGTGGTTCCGATGCGCACGGCGTCAGGCTGCACGACACTCGACATGTGGGCGATGATGTAGTAGTGCGAGTTGCGGGTCAGCGTGGTGTAGTCGCGGTTGATGTCGACCGCGCCGTAGCATGTCTGGCAGCCGCCGGGGCGGTTGGGGCCGAGATCCTCGTCAAGCATCAGGTTCCACACGATCACGCCCTTGCACCAGCGGTTAACGGTGCCGAGAGCTACCTGCTCCATGTCGTCGATGAGGCGGGTGGCCAGGTTGCGGCCGTCGTTCCAGGTGCCGATTGATGTCTCGG
>CALJBF010000128.1 GCA_938027385.1 uncultured Porphyromonadaceae bacterium
ATCACTGCCGAGTTCGACAAGGTAGTGCTTTCCAACTCCACAAAGATAGAGGACATGGAGCCGGATTGGTATTATGACGACGAACATCTCTGCGCCGTTGTCGGCACCTCGGAGATCAATGGCAAGTTCCGGGCCGCAGTTGCAGGGAAATACACGCTTGCAAGCATGTCATGGACCGACTTTCATTATTACAGTGCCCAGCGTGGCATGCAGCAGATAGACGCGCTGATGCACTTCCGTATCGCCAACCTCTTCTATGCCAAGTACGGACGCAGGGACGCCCAGGAGCAGTGTGGAGCCGGCTCCCATACCAACAACCGCACCGTTGGTGGCACCATGAAATGCGGCATGACCGACACTGTGGGCTACGAGGCCGCCAAAGCCATCAATCCCAATGTGACAAACTCGATGGTCGAAAACCTCGTACACCAGTATGCGTGGTACATCAAAGAGGAATACGGGTCGCAGACCGTGGAGCAGATGAACAACATCTGCTGTCTGGGTTATGAGGACATTTACGGTCACAAATACGATATGATGGACGGCGTAGACCTCCCGAACACTACCGGCAACGCCGGCAAATGGCGTATATGGCTTCCCGATGGTAGCACCTTTATGATAAAGGGGCATACCAACTCAGGCGCATGGAATGTAGCCGTGGCGCACGGCCTTTATATGGCCGTAATCCCGGTAGGAAGCACCAACGGTTCGTCGAGTACCCACTATTGCGACACGTATTGGATAAATACCTCACCAGGCCGTGTGGTCTATCGCGGCAACAACAACGCGAATGCGAATGGCGGTGTGTCGTACGCGAATGCGAATAACGATGCGGCGAACTCGAACGCGAATGTCGGCTCGCGTCTGGCCTTCCGCGGCAAAATCGTCAAAGCGCAGAGCGTGGCCGCGTACAAGGCGATGACCGAGGTCGCGTGAGCGAAGAAGCCAAAGCGAAAACACGAAAAGAACGGCCTTCGAATGATTTTCGGAGGCCGTTCAAATATATTGGGGTGGGGCAGGAGAGAGCCGGGGGCTGCTCACAGAACCCGGCGAAGCCGGGTCGAAAAATTTTGAAAACCGATAAAAACAGGCTCAATAAAAAAGCGCACCGATGGTACGCTTCGTTTTATTTTTGCCTCACGTTTCGTTTTAATTTTCGCACCTTTCGTTCCTGGAGCGTTGCACGTTTCGTTTTGCGGATTATACCAGCCGCATCACCTCGTCAAACGACGTGCCGTAGGCGCCGACGGCGCTGACGCGCATGGCCGAGCCGTTGCCCCAACTGTTGTAGGGCCCCTGTGCGTCAGAGAGCATCCACTGGCAGAAGTGATAGCCGTAGCTTTCACGCGGGTATTTGCGGCACCAGTGCCGCAGGCTCTCTGCAAAGGGGAGCCCGCGGGTCAGGGCGTCGGCCACCGCTACGGAGCACACCGTGTCGTCGGTAAATTTGCTTCTGCGTGTAAAAAGGTCGAAATCAAGCCATTTTACCGGAACAAATTCATAGCATGAGCCTATGATGTCGCCGCAGACGGCGCCGAGCAATACAAGGCAGCGGGCATCGGCCCCCGTGGACTGAAGAGTGTCTGTTTTCATTATTATTTCTTTTCTAATGTATATGTTTCTGCAAAGATAATGCCACGAGCAGAAAAATGGTAAATCGATTTCATGCCACAAATAAATAATAAAAAATAGGAAGAAAATCCTATGCGACAAGCTTTTCTTCCTGTTTTTTACTGTTTGTTTCAGTTCTTACGGCATGCCTTGCATAAGAACTAAACGGGTTCAGCTCGCCGGTGAGCTGAACCCGTTTTATGTTATCGAAATTTCAGTAGTTTACTTCACTTCCTCGAAGTCGACGTCCTGGACGTGGTCGTCGGGACCGGGGGCACCTGCGTTAGAGGGGCCTGCGCCGGGGGCACCGGCACCGGGGTTGGCTCCGGCCTGCTGCTGGGCGTTGAGGATGTCCTGCTGAGCGGCGCCGAAAGTGGTCTCTATCTCCTTGATGGCTTTCTCGATGCCGTCGATGTCCTGAGCCTTGTGGGCGTCTTTCAGTTTGGCGACAGCGGCCTCGATGGCAGCTTTCTTGTCGGCGGGAATCTTGTCGCCGAGCTCCTGGAGCTGTTTCTCGGTCTGGAATACGATGGCGTCGGCCTTGTTGAGGGTGTCGATGCGCTCTTTCTCTTTAGCATCGGCGGCGGCGTTGGCCTGGGCCTCGTCTTTCATGCGCTTGATTTCGGCGTCGGTAAGGCCCGATGATGCCTCGATGCGGATCGACTGCTCTTTGCCCGTGGCTTTGTCTTTGGCCGACACGTTAAGGATACCGTTGGCGTCGATTTCGAAGGTAACCTCGATCTGCGGGATGCCGCGGGGTGCGGGAGCGATGCCGTCGAGGTGGAACTTGCCGAGGGTCTTGTCATCCTTGGCCAGGGGGCGTTCGCCCTGCAGTACGTGAATCTCAACCGAAGGCTGGTTGTCGGCTGCGGTAGAGAAGGTCTCGCTCTTGCGGGTCGGGATGGTGGTGTTGGCCTCGATAAGCTTGGTCATCACGCCGCCGAGGGTCTCGATGCCGACCGACAGGGGCACTACGTCAAGCAGAAGTACATCTTTCACGTCGCCCGAGAGCACTCCGCCCTGGATTGCGGCGCCTACGGCAACCACTTCGTCGGGGTTGACGCCCTTTGAGGGGGCTTTGCCGAAGAACTTCTCCACGATGGCCTGGATGGCGGGGATACGGGTCGAACCGCCCACGAGGATAACCTCATTGATGTCTGATGCCTTGAGGCCGGCGTCTTTCAGCGCCTGCTCGCAGGGGGCGATGGTGGCGTTGATGAGCTTGTCGGCCAGCTGCTCGAACTTGGCACGTGTCAGGGTCTTCACCAGGTGCTTGGGCACACCGTTTACGGGCATGATGTAGGGGAGGTTGATTTCGGTCGAGGTTGTCGACGACAGCTCGATCTTGGCTTTCTCGGCAGCCTCTTTCAGACGCTGGAGGGCCATCGGGTCCTGACGGAGGTCAACGCCCTCGTCCTTGATGAACTCGTCGGCGAGCCAGTCGATGATCACGTGGTCGAAGTCATCGCCGCCCAGGTGTGTGTCGCCGTTGGTCGATTTCACCTCGAATACGCCGTCGCCGAGTTCGAGGATAGAGATATCGAATGTACCGCCGCCAAGGTCGAATACGGCGATCTTCTGGTCTTTGTCGCTTTTGTCAAGGCCGTATGCCAGTGCGGCGGCAGTGGGCTCGTTGACGATACGTTTCACGGTCAGGCCGGCGATTTCGCCTGCTTCATTGGTGGCCTGGCGCTGTGAGTCGTTGAAGTATGCGGGAACGGT
>CALJBF010000129.1 GCA_938027385.1 uncultured Porphyromonadaceae bacterium
AGTCGAGCCTCTCCCGGATGGCCCCAACCCCCAGGTCCCCGCTCGTCCCTCCCCCCTTGTCATCGACACCGCCCTGGTGCTCAAATACCTCGATGCCATAGACCATCTGCGCCGCCTCACCGCCACCTACCTCGCCCCGAAAGGCGCCTACATGGCCGACACCACCGTATTCCACCTCGTCGAACGCCTCGTCGCCGGCGAAACGGTGAGTTTCGAGGGGCGCCCCCTCGAAGGACTGCAGATAATGGGTGTGCTTGAGGCGCGTGTCATCGACTTCGGGAACCTCTTCATCCCCTCGATGAACGAGCAGATCTTCCCCCGCCGCCACTTCCCGAAGACATTCATCCCGAACGTACTGCGCCAGGCTTACGGCATGCTCACCACCGAGCACCAGGAGGCATCGTACGCCTACTATTTCTACCGCATGCTCACCCGCGCGCGACACGTGTGGCTCACCTACGACGCCCGGCAAGGGGCCACGTCGGGCGGCGACATGTCGCGTTTCATCCACCAGCTGCTGCGCATATACCGCCCCGAGGGGATGACTCACGAAATCCTTGGCTACGACATCCGCGCCGTCGACCCAGACGAGGTCGTCATCTACAAGACGCCGCAGATCATGCGGGCCATCGAGCGGTACCGCACTCCCGGCAGCGGCAAGGCCCTTTCGGCAAGTTCGATACGCTCATACATAGAATGCCCGCTTAAATTCTACCTCGAATATATCTGTCATATCAAACGCCAGGACGAGATTCGCGACTGGATGGACGAAGGTGTGTTCGGTTCGGTGGTGCATCGCGTGCTTGAGAACATCTACACCCTCATCTCGGCCAATCCGCGCCATCTCGTCACACCGCAGGCGTTGCGCGACATGGCAGCGAACGGTATCGTGCTCGACCGCGAGGTAACCCGCGCCATAAACGAACTTTATCTGAAACTTCCGCCCGATAAGCGCGACACCCCGTTGCAGGGAGCCGACATAATCAACGCCCGACTGGTGCGCACCATGGTTGAGAGCGCCCTGGTGGCCGACACGGCAAGCGGCGAATTCGAATACATCCACGGCGAGTATCAGTTGCCGGCTGGCACCGTGCTGACCCTAACAGGCTCTAAGCCGGATGCGGGCGAATCCGAGAGCGTGACATTCAACTTCGGCGGCACGATTGACCGCATAGACTGTCTGCGCCCCGACACGGGTGCGTCACAGCTGCGTATAATCGACTACAAGACCGGCGCCGAGGCATCAGACATCAAGCTTGAGGACCTTGTACCCGACATCTCACGCGAATCGGTGAAATTCTCGCACGCCATAGTGCAGCTGTTCTTCTACGCGCAGGCGCTGGAGAAGACCCGGGGATTCAGCCAATACGGAGGGATTCAGCCGATGGTCTACCCCCTGCGCACGGCGGCGCAGAAATCGTTTGCCCCGGTGAAGATTGACGGCGATGTCATAACCGACCACCGCACGGTAGTGAACCGCATAAACGACCGCGTGATTCCGTTCATAAAGGAGCTGTTTGACCCTGACGCGCCGCTGCGTCCATCGGTCGACGGCACCGCCTGCACATATTGCAAATTCACCGAGATATGCGGCAGCAAGACAAAGAAATGAAACAGGTTGCGGCCACTCTTTACATACATTTCCCCTTCTGCAGGTCGAAATGCGCCTATTGCGACTTCTATTCGTCGGCGGCGCGTGGTGCCGATTTCGGCGGCTATGTCGAGGCGGTGGCGGCGGAATGGCGTCTGCGCCGCATGGAACTGCCGTCGATGCCTGAGACTGTATACCTGGGGGGTGGTACCCCCTCGATGCTCGGACCGGAACATATCACCCGGCTCTCTGACCTGCTGACCCGTGACTTCGACACCCGCCGACTGGCTGAATTCACTATCGAGGCGAATCCCGAAGACATCACACCGGAAACACTTGACGCATACAGCCGCGCGGGCATAAACCGCGTGAGCATCGGCGTGCAGTCGTTTGACACAGCACTCCTTGCGGCTGTATCGCGGCGCCATTCACCCGAACAGGCCGTTGAGGCGCTGACGCATCTCTCAGCCGGGGGATGGAACTACAGCGCCGACCTCATTTACGGTCTGCCCGGGCAGACCGCCGCACAGTGGGAAAGCGACCTGCACCGCCTCCTGGACTTCAGACCGCCGCATCTTTCGGCCTACCTGCTATCGTACGAACCGGGGACGGCACTCTATGCGCGCCGCGAACGCGGACTTGTAGCCGAGGCGTCAGACAGCCTCGCCGAACAGATGTACGAAATCCTGTGCCGCGAGACCGCGCGTGCCGGATACCGTCATTACGAAATCTCGAATTTCGCGTTGCCGGGATACGAGGCTGTGCACAACTCTGCCTACTGGGACGGTACGCCATACCTCGGCCTGGGGCCGGGCGCCCACTCTCTGGGCGCCGACGGCATCAGACGATATAATCAGCCGGGCATAAAAAAATATGTCGAGGCGGTAAATTCCGGCTCGACATATTTTCAGACCGATGACGAGGATGACGCCAACCGTGTCAACGACACCATCATCACCGCACTGCGCACCGCCTGCGGTCTTGATCCGCAGTCAGTACCCCCGGTTTTCAAGGGGGACTTCGAGGCC
>CALJBF010000130.1 GCA_938027385.1 uncultured Porphyromonadaceae bacterium
GCACACGTGCGATGAGTTCGTCTTTGTGACGGTCACGGGCATCGGCCGTGTTGAAGTCGGGATTGGTCAGCCAGTCCTCGAAACCGAAGGCCTTGCAGGCTTTCTCGAAGTCCTTGGCGCCACGCTGGAAGATGATGTATGCGTAGTCGTTGGGATCGGTCTCCCACCCTTTGCACTTGTAGGTCCAGCCGAGCACTCCCGAACCCTCGGTGTTGCCCGAACGGGGAACGTAGTCGGGGAACTTCTCATTGGGGTACTGCATGAACTGGGTCAGGTAACCGAGCTTGTCGAGAGTAAGCTGGTCACGGGTCTTGATACGGCACAGGTTGAGGCAGGCGTTGTGCATCGACTGGTAAACATAGCATCCCTCGCCGGTGTGGTTACGCTGCTGCAGGGCGGCCAGCAGACCGATAAGCAGGTGCATACCGGTGTTCGAGTCGCCGAGAGCGGCGCCGCTCTGGGTCGGAATGTTGTATTCGCCCGAATACCAGCCAGTGGTAGAGGCGGCTGCGGCGGTCACCTGGGCAATAGGCTCGTAAGCCTTGAGGTCTTTGTATTTCGATGTAGGGGGGAAACCCTTGATGGTACCGTAGATGCATCTGGGGTTCAGCTTGTGAACCTCTTCCCAGCTGAAACCGAGTTTGTCCATGGCACCCGGGTGCAGGTTCTCCACGAAGATATCGGCTTCCTGGATCAGTTTTGTCAGAATCTCCTTGCCGTCGGGAGTGGCGGCATCGAGGGTAAGTGATTTCTTGTCAGAGTTGAGCTGAAGGAAGTAGTAGCTCGGCAGCTTGGGGTTGAACTGAAGCTCGTTGCGGGTAGCGTCGCCGGTACCCGGGCGCTCGATCTTTACCACATCGGCGCCAAGCCATGCGAGCATCTGTGTACACGAAGGGCCTGACTGCACATTTGTGAAGTCAACCACTTTTATGCCTTGAAGAGGTGCGGTGTTCATAATTCTGGAATCCTCCTTATTTCGATTGTTGTTAGTTATAAATTTCGGTTATGCTTTGATATTCTAACAACCCCGGTGTGGATTAGTTTGAAAAAAGATGATTTTTTGATACCTTTGCGGTGAGAAACGTGTCAAGACACCATGTATATATTAGGTATCGAATCTTCATGTGACGACACATCGGCCGCGGTGATTACCGACGGCGGTCTGCTCGTCTCGAACGTCATAGCATCGCAGGAGGTGCACGCCCAGTACGGGGGTGTGGTTCCGGAACTGGCCTCGCGCGCCCATCAGCAGAACATAGTGCCTGTTGTCGACGCGGCGCTTAAACGTGCCGGCATAGGAAAGCATGACCTGTCGGCCATAGCGTTCACCCGCGGACCCGGTCTGCTCGGGTCGCTTCTGGTAGGCACATCCTTTGCCAAAGGGATGTCACTCGGGCTCCGCATTCCGCTGATTGACGTGAACCACCTTCACGGACACGTGCTGAGCCATTTCGTAAGACGCGAGGCCTCGGATGCCGTGCCTGAATTTCCGTTCCTCTGTCTTCTCGTTTCCGGGGGCAATTCACAGATCATCCTGGTGAAGAGTCCGCGCGAGATGGAGATACTGGGGCGCACGATTGACGACGCCGCAGGCGAGGCTTTCGACAAGTGCGCGAAAGTGATGGGCCTCCCCTATCCCGGCGGCCCGCATATCGACCGGCTGGCAGCCGAAGGCGATCCGCAACGTTTCAAGTTCGCCAGACCGCACATTCCCGGACTCGATTACAGTTTCAGCGGTCTGAAGACGTCATTTCTCTACACGCTGCGCGACAACGTGAAGACCGACCCCGAATTCATCAGGAAGAACATGGCCGACCTGGCGGCCTCGCTACAGCACACCATAATCGGGATACTGGTCGACAAGCTCGAAAAAGCCATAGACCTCACCGGCGTGAAGACCGTGGCCATAGGTGGCGGTGTGTCGGCCAACTCGGGCGTCAGGGAGGCAGTGGCCAATCTTTGCGAACGCAGGGGCCTGACGGCATTCATCCCGCCCAGGGTATTCACTACCGACAACGCCGCCATGGTGGCCGTAGCCGGCATGTTCAAATACCTTGACGGCGATTTCTGCCGTTACGACCTGGCACCGTTTGCCCGCACTGTGGTCTGAATCCGCACCGCCATATATTATTCCAACCCTGCAACCGAACCGACAATTCTTACGTCTGACAGATATGGAGCGAAAACTGATAGAACTGCTGCGACACCGCAGTCTTACTATGGCAACAGCCGAATCGTGTACCGGCGGCAACATCGCTCACCGCATAACGCTGGTGCCGGGCGCCTCGGATGTGTTCTCAGGCGCGGTCGTCAGCTACTCGAACCGTGTGAAAGCTGACATCCTCGGCGTAAGCATGGAGAACCTGAGGCTGTACGGCGCGGTATCAGAGCCGGTGGTCAGGGAAATGGCCGAGGGCGTGTGCCGCGCACTCGGCGTTGACTGCGCCGTGGCTACCTCAGGCATTGCAGGCCCGGGCGGCGGAACACCTGACAAACCGGTGGGTATGGTGTGGATGGCCGTGCATGTAAGGGGTTTCCAGACTCAGTCGGCCGTGTACCGTTTCGACGGCGACCGTGCTACGGTAATAGAAACCGCAACAACTGCCGCGCTCAAAATGTTACATGACCGTCTGGTTGCCGTTTTCAGCAACCCCGGCGTACAGTAAGCCAGAAGCTCCGGGGCGCCCCGGAGCCATGCGGTCGATATAAATATTTTTGTCAATCATATATGGGACAGTTCCTGAAACTTCTCTTTCAGATAATACTCAGTCCGACACGTGGCTGGGAGGATGTCGACGAGGCTCTGCTCGACCGGAGGCTGAATGTACGCTCATGTTACCTGAGCGGTTTTCTGCCGCTGATTATCATCGTGTCAATGGCGGCATTCGTGGGGATGCTGTACACCGGCGGACCCGATTTCCTGTCGGCTCTGGCACGCTGCATCATCGATTTCATCTCGCTCTTTCTGGCCTATCACCTGTCGATTTACATAATCTCGTCGTTGATGCCCAAGTTTATCGACCCCGAGTATGAGGATTACGGACGCGACCAGCGTCGGCTTGCACTCACATCGATGATGTCGGTGGCATTCGTCAGTCTGGTATTCCTTGTGGGAAATCTCATAAAGGTGCGTCTGGCCTTTCTCGACTTCGTGCCGCTCTATGCCGTGCTCATAATCTGGAAAGGGTGCCGTTTCATGGGCGTGAGCCCGCGCCAGGAAGGACTTTACATGATAGTGTCCTCGGCCGCTATATTAGGATCGGTCTATCTGCTGTCGCTTGTATTCTCGACACTGGTATGACCCCGTCAACCAACATTTTACCAAAGTGAAACTCAAGGAAGTAAACATAAAGAACCGGCGTGCCACATTCGACTACGCCATAACCGACACCTTCACGGCCGGCATCGTGCTTACCGGCACCGAAATAAAGTCGATCCGTCAGGGCAAAGCGTCTCTGGCCGATACTTTCTGCTACGTAGCCAACGGCGAGGTATGGGTCAAGAACATGTATATCGCCGAATATTTCTACGGCACATACAACAACCACACCGAGCGCCGCGACCGCAAGCTGCTGCTCAACCGCAAGGAGATCAGAGAACTACAGAAGTCAGGCGCCGAGGCCGGGTTTACCATCGTGCCGCTGAGACTCTTCATCTCGCAGAGCGGATATGCAAAGCTTGTCATCGGCGTGGCACGAGGCAAGAAGGAGTATGACAAACGACAGACCATTAAGGAGCGCGAGGACAAACGTTCGATGGCGCGTCTGTTCCAGAAATAAACGCAATAACTCAATCCTCAAAAAATATCTCACAATGAACGATTCCAACAACCCCTACGGCCAGTACCAGAACAACGGCCAGGGTTCTTATCAACAGAACAACTACCAGCAACAGCAAGGCGGCTATCAGCAGAACGGCTATCAGCAGCAGAACAGCTATCAGCAAGGGTACCAGCAAGGATATCAGGGCGGTTTCCAGCAGCAGTACCAGCAGTACACCCGCCCCTATGTGGAGAATACGGCCAACAACGCGTTCAACGTAGGCCCCGAAGGGAAATCTCGCGGCGTATTCGCCATCCTGGCCCTTCTGTGCGGCACCATCGGCCTGCAGTATTTCTACATCAATAAGGTGGCCGCCGGAATCATCACCATCCTTCTGTGCCTGGTCACATGCGGCGCATGGGCTGTGGTGAACCTCATACAGGGCATCATCGTGCTCTGGGCGATGTCAAATGCCGATTTCGACCGCAAATTCGTGGCTCCCGGCACATCGTCGACATTCCCGGTGTTCTGATATCCGACGCACCTATATTAATAAGATAAACAGAGAAGACGCTGATTTTTGCAATCAGCGTCTTCTCTGTTTAATTAATATTCGGTAATGACCGGATTACATGTTCATGCCGCCGTCGACCTGGATTACCTGGCCGGTGACGTATGACGACATGTCGCTGGCGAGGAAAGTGGCCACGTTGGCGATATCCTCTACCTGGCCGCCGCGACGCAGGGGTATCTTCTTCACCCATTCGGCACGCACGTCGTCGGGCAGAGCGGCTGTCATGGCAGTTTCGATGAAACCGGGGGCGATGGCGTTGGCACGGATGCCGCGCGAACCCACCTCCTGTGCGATACTCTTGGCCAGTGCGATAAGGCCGGCTTTAGATGCGGCATAGTTGCTCTGGCCGGCATTGCCATGAACACCTACTACAGAAGCCATGTTGATGATCGAGCCGCTACGCTGACGCAGCATGATCGGGAGCACGGCGTGAATGAAGTTGAACGCGCTCTTGAGGTTAACGTTGATTACGGCGTCCCACTGGCCTTCGGTCATGCGCATCATCAGGCCGTCTTTGGTGATACCGGCGTTGTTTACCAGAATATCGATGGTGCCGAAATCCTTGTGGACCTCTTTCACCACCTCTTCGGTCTGGGCGAAGTCAGCGGCGTTGGAGGCATAACCTTTTACTTTGACGCCGAGAGCGGCGATTTCTTCTTCGGTCTTCTTGCCGTTCTCATCGATTACGAGATCGGTGAAAGCGATGTTGGCGCCCTCTCTGGCAAAACGCAGAGCGATTTCCTTGCCGATACCGCGTGCGGCACCGGTGATGAGAGCGGTTTTTCCTTTAAGCATTTCCATCTGTGATAATTTTGACAAATTGTCTTATTATGATTAGATTATGTTTTCCGTATCAACGTGCCCTGACCGCATCAATGACGAAACCGATCACGTCACGTTCCGACGTTGCCCTGTCGAGCCCCATGAACTCAAGATTATACTCGGCATTGGGATGGTCGAACCCCTGCATCAGCAGGAGTATGACAACCGACGCCTTCCGGGCCTGGACCGGGTCGAACTCGCCCGCGCTGATGCCGTCATCTATTATCTTCCCGAGAATCTCAATCTCTTTGCGGGCCGCGAGACGGCGTGTCTTCTCGGCGCGGTTGAAATCGAGTCTGAGGATATTCGCTACATTTTCAGGCAACTGCCGCCCGGTGGGACAGGTGACTATGCGTAGCCGCGCCTCAAGAAAATCGCGCAGTTTTTCCGTAGCCGGCATGTCAGAATCGAGTATCTGCCGCTGGCGGGCCACAATCTGCTCGCTTTCGCGCTCGATGACAGCCTGATGTATCTCGCGTTTGTTCTTGAAGTAGGTGTAGATGGTACGCCTGCCCTTCTCAGACGCATTGGCAATATCCAGCATAGTGGTGTTTTCCACCCCTTTGCGGGCGAAAAGCTGTCGGGCAACCTCAATCAGTTTTTCTCGTGTCTTTATTGCCATTTTATCTGTTTTACTGCGCGAAGTTACAAAAAAAAATGGAAAATTTGGCCAACCACCACGGATTTGCTAATTTCGTGGCTGAAACTATGAAAAGATTGCAACAGCTCACACCATATATGGGGGTCGTGGCGGCTATCCTGCTGGCTCTGACCGCCAATATCCGGATTTTTGCCGCAGAGACCGAAACTACTGACTCTGCGGTGGCCGTTCCGTCGCTTGACGTCAATGGAGTGGCCGGGGTGGTGATACGTGACCTCGCCACGGGCACCGACATTGTCAGCCGGAACACCGGCCTGGCAATGACACCGGCCAGCACACTGAAATGCCTGACAGCGGCGGCCGCCATGCTCGACACACGCATGCCCGAATGTTTCGTCACCACAGCCTCGGCTGACGGCCCTGTCGACAGCAACGGCACGCTGTGGGGAAATCTGCTGATAATGGCCGGGGGCGATCCCACCACAGAAAGCGAATATTTCTATGACAACCGTGCCCTCGTCGATTCCATCACCGCCGCAGTCTCTGCCGCGGGAATAAAAAAGATAAAAGGGTCGGTGATTATCGACACATCAGCCGTGCCTGACGGAGGCCCCGTGGAAGAGTGGACCGACGATGACCGCCGCTGGTATTACGGCGCCGGCCATTATGCCTTAAACTATCGCGACAATACCGTCAAGCCGGACCGTGCCCTCCCCGATCCCCCGGGGAAATTCTTTGACGACCTGACGTCACGCCTGAGCGCGCGAGGAATAGAGACAGAAGATGAAGACATGCCTCTGAGGTCGGAAAGCCGCATTCTGTATACACGCAATTCTCCGCCGATGACAGACATCCTGCGAAGCATGATCGTCAGGTCTGACAACATGTATGCCGAAGGGGTGCTCAGGGCACTTGCCCCGGGCCATTCGCGTGCCGAGGCTATCGCCCGCGAACGGCAGCTTATAGCCCTTACCGGGGCTGACACCACCCGCATGGCGATATTCGACGGTTCCGGACTGACCCGCAGCAATGCGGTCACAGCCGCCGATTTGGCCCGTGTGCTCCAGTATATGGCAACCTCGCCACACGGAGCCGCATATGTGGCCCTCTTCCCGAAAGCCGGTGTGGAGGGTACGGTAAAGCGGTTCCTTCCCGGCACACCACTTGAAGGACGTCTGGTGCTGAAAAGCGGCAGTGTGAACGGAGTGCAGTGCTACGCGGGGTACCGCGTGGACGACAACGGTGTGCCCACACATGTCGTGGTCGTCATGGTCAACAGTTTCAAGGGCGGACGCCAGGGCATAGTCAGGTCGGTCGCCGATTTTCTTTTAAACATATTTCAGGAGTCATGAACTCAACGATAGACCGCATGCTGACCCTCACGGCCGGCATAGCCGAACAGTTACTCGAGACAAAAGATCTCGGCCGCGCGTCACTGACCGGGCAGACAAAGCTCGACATCATTTCGCTTGCCGAACTGGCGGCCACCCTACCCGACTATGAGCCGGCACCGGTACCGGTTCCGTCAGAGAGGTCTGATAGGTCAGACGGGTCCGACATGTCCGACATGTCCGACGAGTCAGACGTTACAGCACCCGCGCCTGAAGTCAGATCTGTGGTACATGTGCCGGACACCTCCGAGGAAGTTGTGAACGAGCCTGAAACTGTTTCTGAAACTTTTATTGAAAAAGTTTCCGTACATATGTCTGAACCTGTTTCCGAATCATTGACAGAGACCGAGCCGGACATTGTACCGGCTACCGATGATGCCCCTGTCGACATCACGCTGTGGCGCCAGGCATTCTCGATAAACGACCTCTATCTGTTCCGGCATGAACTGTTCCGTGACAGCGATACCCTGCTGAACCAGGCTCTTGGCGAGATCGGGCAGGCGACCTCGCCGCTTGAAGTGCGTGACATCATGGTCAACCGCTACGGCATAGACCCGCGCCGACAGGCGGCTAAAGAATTTCTTAACATCGTGACATCATTTTTCGGCTGACTACAATGGCAGACATCGTAAACGCTGGCAAACTGTATATAGTCCCCACCCCCGTAGGTAATCTCGGCGACATGTCGCCAAGAGCCGTCGAGACCTTGAGACACTGTGGTCTCATCCTGGCCGAGGACACGCGCACATCGGCGCCGCTGATGAAACATTTCGACATCACCACCCCGATGGCCGCACATCATAAGTTCAACGAACACCAGACCGTGGCGCCGCTGATCGAGCGTTTGCGCGCCGGGGAGGACATTGCCCTTGTCTCGGATGCGGGCACTCCGGGAATCTCCGACCCCGGGTTCATGCTGTCGCGCGAATGCCGCCGCGCGGGCATAGAGGTAGAGACGCTGCCCGGCCCCACGGCTTTCGTGCCGGCGCTCGTGAATTCGGGGCTCCCCTGCGACAGATTCTGTTTCGAGGGTTTCCTCCCACCGAAGAAAGGCCGTGCCACCCGTCTGGCACTTCTGGCAGCCGACGAGCGCACATTCATATTATATGAATCGCCTCTGCGGCTGGTGTCTACGCTGGCCGACCTGATGACAGCGTGCGGTGCAGACCGCGAGGCTTCGGTGTCGCGTGAAATCTCAAAACTTCACAACGAAACAGTAAACGGCACACTGGCCGACCTTCACCGGCATTTTTCTGAAAACAATCCGCGCGGTGAAATCGTTATTGTTGTATCCGGAAAACGGGACGACGCTCCGCGCGTCCACAAGAACAAATACCGCGATCTCTGATCCGGGACTCTCTCAATCAAAAACAGAATAAACGTTTCAATTCAAATTCAAAATGAAAAAGATTACCGCTATCGCCCTGACAGCTCTCACACTACTGTCGGTCGGCTGTAACTCAAACAAAGAGGGAGACACCGCCGACGGTGCCCGCGTTCCGACCACCTCAGACTCTCTGCGCGTGGCCCTCGCCAACCAGGACTCACTGCTGATGCTCATGAACGATGTGGCCGAGGGAATGGCTCAGATCAAGCAGATGGGCAACATCCTTGGTTCTACAACCGGAACAT
>CALJBF010000131.1 GCA_938027385.1 uncultured Porphyromonadaceae bacterium
ACACACAGCATGACTCAAAATGGCTCTCGGGGCAGCGTTTCAGCGGCGAGCCCGGCGCCACCGTCACCTGGAAAGCCTCGAAAACCCCGGCGCACGCCGACGGCTGGAACACCGCCACCATACTGTTCCGCGCCCCGGCGGCGGGTGTCATCGTCACCGATACCGGGACCGGGCCCGTCGAGCACCCCGTGCAGCCCTCAGACGCCGTGCAGGCCATAGAGCTTGCAGGCGACATGACGCGCCTCACGCTGACCAACAAGTCGGTCAGCGGCCTGTCGGTCTACGGCGCGTGGGTCAACGACGCCACCGGCGTCACGGTCGACTGCATGTCGCTGCGCGGCAACTCGGGTATCACCCACCGCGCCGTCGACAAGGCGCTGGCACGTGACATGGCCCGGTTCGTCGACTACGACCTCATCGTGGTGGAATTCGGCATCAACGCCCTATCAAGCAAGCAGAAAGACTATTCAAACTACGGGCGCCTGATGGGGCGCACCCTCTCGGCCCTGAAGGGCGCCTACCCCAACGCCGACATCATACTCATGGGCGTGGGCGACCGCGGCCAGAAGTCGGGGGGCGAGGTGCACTCGCTGCCCACCATACAGAACATGGTCGACACCCAGCGCGAGACAGCCCGCAAGGCCGGCGTCATATTCTGGGACACCCGCCAGGCAATGGGTGGCGACGACGCCGTGGTGCGCTGGCGCGACGACAAGCTCATCAACGCCGACTACATCCATCTCAACGCCAAAGGTGGCGCCGCGCTGGCACGGCTGTTCACCAATGCCCTCTACGAGGCTCTGTAATGCCCTACAATCGCATCTAACCACATGACCCGACCAATCATACCTCTGACCCTGCTGATGGCCGCCACGCCGCTCTTTTCGGGCGCCGTGCCCGACGGCACCTCTGACACCGCCGACGACACGGAAGAAGAAACCGTGGAAACCGCCGACACCCTGCAGGAGTCGATACGCATCAACCCGCTGTTCGACTCGGTGCCCCCGCCACCCGACTACAACCGCGTGGACTATTCGCGCTACCCCTGGCTGAACCTCGCCGCAAACCACATCACCATGAACGGTGACGACTGGAGCGGCCTGCGCAACCGGCTGGCCGGCGCCTCGGCCGGCGCCCCGGTGCGCATACTGCTCATCGGCGACTCGCACATACAGGGCGACGCCGGCACCGGCGTGGTGCGCCACATACTTCAGCAGCGGTTCGGCAACGCAGGGCGCGGGTTCGTGGCCCCGCTGAAACTCATCGGCTCGAACCAGCCGCGCGACTACCGCATCACCTCCACCACCCCGGGGTGGCGCACGGCGCGCCTGATGAAAAAGCCCTGGGCGTCTGACATGCTCTTCACCGGCACATCGGCCACCCCGCCGACAGGGAACTTCAACCTCACGGTCGAGGTAATCCCCTCGCCCGGACCGCGCCCCTATTCCGAAGTCAGGATATTCTACGGGGGCGCCACACCCGCCGTGACCTCGGTTACCGACGAATCGGGCCGCGACGTGGAGTTCTACACCGACAGCAGTGCCGACGGCGCCCTCTACCTCTCGCTTGACCGTCTGCTCGAGAAATGCACCATCAACTTCCACACCCCCGGAAAGACACAGATCGGCGGCCTGCAGCTGCTGCACAACAACGACGGCGGCGTGGAATTCTCGACAATCGGCAACAACGGCGCCGCCTTCGGCTCGTATCTCGGGCTGGGCACCGGCAAGGGGGTGGCGCAGATGGAACCCGAGCTGGTTATCCTGGCCATGGGCACCAACGACGCCTGGGGCAACATGACCGACGCGCAGTTCCTCAGCTCGGTCGACCGTCTGGTCAACGAGATAAAGGGCGCCGTTCCCGGCGTGAAGATCATGCTCACCACCCCCGCCGAGGCGCAGAAACGAACCTCGCGGGCCGTCCGCGGCAAGGCCACCACCCGCAAGGGGAAGAAACGGCGCCGCCGCACACGCTATGTCACCACCTACGCCCCCAACCGCAACGTAGGCCATTTCAGCGAGCTGATCAAGCGCTACGGCCGCGAGCACTCCATCCCCGTGTATGATTTCCACACCGTGGCCGGGGGCGACGGCTCGTCGACCCGCTGGGTCGGCGCCGGGCTCTTCGGCGGCGACCGCGTGCACCTCTCCTGGCCCGGCTATACCCTTATGGGACAGCTCCATGGCGACGCCCTGCTCGAAGCCCTCGAACAAAATTGACAGTCCCGTGAAATAATACCCCCCGTTCGCCGTTTAGTTGACGAACCAACCGAAATTCCTCTCCCCGCAAATATCCGCAAGAAAGTGGAAGACACTACACAACGAAAATTTCCCCTCTGGGCCTGGCCGCTGGCCGCACTGCTGATGGTGGCGTTCTTCGCCATCGGCTGGGCGCTCACGGCCTCTGAGTCACTGCCGCTGCCCGACGCCTGGGCCCATTACGACGCCGGCCTGCTGCGCCGGGTGCTCGCCTACGACAGCCGTAACCCCCTGCTGTTCAACACCGGCCTGTTCCTGCTGCTGTTCACCGGCTTTATCGGCATATACCAGCTGGCCTCGCGGTGGCGCACCGCCAAGATGCTCACCGTCATAGCCTTCTCGCTTTATTTCTACTGGAAATCGAGCGCCGAATGCTGTTTCATTCTGCTTGGCGTGTGCCTGGCCGACTATGTGGTGGGATGGCTGCTGGGGCAGTCGCGCCCCCTGTGGCTCAGAAAACTGTGGGTCACCGTAAATGTGGCGGCCAACGTGGGCATGCTTGTCTACTTCAAGTATTTCAATATGCTTTATGAGAGTTTCGCCAACATCACCGGGCGCGACTTCGACGCCATGGACATCATACTCCCCGCCGGCATATCGTTCTTCTGTTTCCGCTCCATCAGCTATATCGTAGACATCTACCGCCGCAAGATCGAGCCGTGCACCTCCCTGCTCGACTACATCTTCTTCCTCACCTACTTCCCGCCCCTGCTGGCCGGCCCCGTGGTGCGCGCCGCCGACATGCTGCCGCAGATCAGGGCCAACAACCCCGCCACGCGCCAGATGGTGTCTGACGGCCTTTTCCTGATCATCTGCGGCCTCGTCAAGAAGGTGATGGTGGCCGACTACCTCTCGGGCAACTTCGTGAGCCGTATCTTCGAGAACCCCTCGCTCTACTCCGGGTTCGAGAACCTCATGGGCGCGATGGGATTCGCCATACAGCTCTACTGCGACTTCTCGGGCTACTCTGACATGGCCATCGGCCTGGCGCTGCTGATGGGCTACCGGTTCCGCGACAACTTCGACGCCCCCTTCAAGTCGCAGAGCCCCACCGAGCTGTGGCGACGCTGGCACATCTCGCTGTCGTCGTGGCTCAGAGACTACATCTACATCCCCTTAGGGGGCAACCGCAAGGGCAAGCGCCGCCAGCACATCAACCTCATGGCCACCATGACCATCGGCGGCCTGTGGCACGGCGCCACCTGGATGTACGTGATCTGGGGCGCCTACAACGGCGCGCTGCTCATCATCCACAAATGGCTGCACAAGCGGTTCCCCGCCCATCCGCGGCTCAAAGGCACACGCCCGGCCATCGTGTTCAACATCACCGTCACCCTGGCGCTCACCGTGCTCGGGTTCATGATCTTCCGCGCCACGTCGCTCGACAACATCGGCCTTATGCTCAGGCAGATATTCACCGACTTCCGTCCCGCCGTGATACCGGCGTTCCTCAGCTCATACGCGCTGATCACGGCCATTATCGTCGGGGCATACGTGATGCACTTCCTGCCGCGCCGCGCCACCGACGGCCTGCGCCGCCGCTACGGCGCCACCCACCCCGCGGTACAGGCCTTGATACTGGCCCTCATCCTCTTCGCCGTCATCCAGTCGCGCCAGTCTGAGCTGGTGCCCTTCGTCTACCTCCAGTACTGACGCGCCCCCTCCCCGCGTACCGAACCACAGCAACCAAAAGCACGAAATTTATTGGCCGCGGTCGCGGCCCGAACCATCAGAACCAACACCCCTTACCGCACTGTGGGGTCCCGCTTCATTACATGTTTCAGATTGTAGGGATGCACCCCGGTGCATCCTCCCCTTTCAATAGACCTGACTCCCGATTCAGGATGCACCGGGGTGCATCCCAATGCTGGTAACTTAAGGCGCAGTGGCGTCTGGAGGACGCCGATTTTTTCGTAACCGGGTACGCCGCAGCCCGCAGGGCGGAGGTGTGCCCGGATTTGAATCCCGACTGAA
>CALJBF010000132.1 GCA_938027385.1 uncultured Porphyromonadaceae bacterium
AGAAGCCCGGCCAGCCCTACGGCGAGACGCAGACCACCGTGAGCCGCTATGTGGCCGACGCCCAGGGCGAGCGCATACAGATGCGCAACTCAGGTTACTCGACATGGTGGGCACAGCTGCAGCCCGAAGGCACCGGCTCAATCACCGCCATCCTGTCATACTTCAACCGCAGCTGGCAGCTGATGCTCAACACCTACGAAGACTGCACCGGGTTCACCCCCGCCGAACCTATCAAGCCCGTCGAGGGTGGCGACGGCACGCAGGCCAATCCCTACATAGTGGAGCTGCTGCTGCAGCAGGGCGCGCCCTCGGTAGCCGAACCCGGCAAATGGGTCAAAGGCTATATCGTGGGCTTTATCCCCGAGATGACACTCTCTGAGGCCGTGTTCTCGGCTGACGGCGCTGTGGCCACCAACATCGTCATCGGCGCCACCGCCGAGACAAAGAACGCCGCACAGGTTCTGCCCGTGCAGCTCCCCGGCGGTGTGATACGCACCTCGCTCAACCTCAAGGATAACCCCGGTCTGCTCGGCAAGGAGGTTATGCTCTACGGCTCGGTAGAGAAATATTTCGGCTCATGCGGCGTCAAGTCTGTCACCGCCGCCATCGTCGACGGCAAGGAAATCGGCTCGACAGGCGGCGACCAGCCCTCGGTTCCCACCGGCGAGACCATCCTATCCGAGACCTTCGCCACATCGCAGGGCAACTTCACCATCAACGATATTCTCGTGCCCGACGGCCTCAGCTATATCTGGAACCATGACGCCAGCTACAAGTGCATGAAGGCATCGGCCTTCGCCGGGGGCGCCAACCATGACGGAGACTCGCGCCTCGTGTCACCCGAAATAGACCTTACCGGCTACAAGACAGCCGCCGCACAGTTCGACCAGGCCTGCAATTTCTTCGCCGACATCGAGACCGCGAAGAAAGAGGCCACCTTCGAAGTATCGGCCGACAACGGCGCCACCTGGACAGCACTCACCGTACCCGGATTCCCCGCCGAGCTGAGCTGGACATTCGCGTCCTCGGGCGCGATCGACCTTTCGGCCTACGCCGGGAAGAAGATTCTGGTCGCATTCCACTACAAAGGCAACGCCACCAAATGCGGCACCTGGGAAGTTAAGAACCTTGTCGTTTCAGGCACCAAATAACCAGCAATCATGAAAAGTATCAAAGCATTATTATACGGTTTCGTGGCCTTCGCCTCGGCCGTGGGTTTCTCGGCCTGCCAGGACGACATCAAGGCGCCCGTCGAGGCCGGCCAGGTGCCCCAGGCCACACTGAAAGCCAACACCACCATTCTCGAAGTCAAAGAGAAATTCTGGAAAAACGAGACTCCGTACTGCGTCGAGATTCCCGCAAAGGAGAACGGCGAGCATTACATTATCTCGGGCCGCGTGATTTCGTCGGACTATGCCGGCAACGTCTTCAAATGCCTCTATCTGCGTGACGAGACCGGCGTGCTCCCCATGTCGATAAACACCTATAACCTCTGGCTCACATACCGCGAGGGTCAGGAGATCGTCATCGACCTCACCGGCATGTATATCGGCCGCTACTCGGGTCTGCTGCAGCTGGGCTATCCCAAATGGAAAGCCTCGGCCAACACCGACGAGCCCACATTCATGGCTCCCGAGTTTTTTGCAGAGCACGCGCAGCTCAACGGCATGCCGCAGCCCTCGACAGTCACCCCGGTGCTTGTCGAGTCAATCGACGAACTCAACACCAACAGCGCCCCCACCAACGGCGAGTTCCTGCGCAAATGGCAGGGCCAGCTGGTGCGCATAAACAACGTGAAGTTCACCAACGCCGACGGCAAGACAACTTTCTGTGCCGAATACCACTCGTCGGGCGAGAACCAGGAGATCACCGACGCCTCCGGCTCGGCACTTAACGTGCGCACCTCGGGCTATTCGAACTTCTGGAACACTCCGCTCCCCCAGGGCAACGGCGATATCGTGGGTATCCTCGGCTACTACTATTCAAGCGACAAGGTCTCTCCCTGGCAGCTTATACTTGTCAGCACCGACGGCCTGATGAACTTCGGCAACCCCACCCTCCCCGAGGGTTCTGAGACCAACCCCTGGTCGGTTGACGCCGCCATCGAGAAGATGGCCGCCGGCGAGACCGCACAGGGCTGGACCGAAGGTTTCATCGTGGGTACCGTGGCCCCCGAGGTCGAGACAGTGACATCGCCCGACCAGATCGAATGGGGTGCCGACGCCACCCTGGCCACCACCGTGGTAATCGGCGCAACCCCCGAGACCAAAGACCTCAACTCGTGTCTGGTAATCGCCCTGCCCCAGGGTTCGAAGATGCGCGAGTATGTGGCCCTGGCCAACCATCCCGAGAACCTCGGCAAGAAACTCGCCGTATTCGGCACGCTCGACAAGTTCATGGGCACATACGGCATCATCGGCAACACCGGCGTGGCTGCTGAATTCCGCCTCGAAGGCGTTGAGGTTCCGGGCGGCGACGACCCTGTCACCCCAGATCCGGGTAACACCATCCCCGACGGCGACGGCACAGAGGCCAGCCCATACGCCGCCAACCAGCTCCTGGCCATGGGCGCTCCTGCAACGGCACAACCCGGTGTCTATGTCAAGGGCTACATCGTTGGCTTTATCCCCGACAAGTCGATTGACGGCGCACAGTTCGCCCTCCCCGCAACATCGAAGACCAACATCGTGATTGCCTCGACCCCCGACAACCCCACCTCGAAGACCGTGCTCCCCATCCAGCTCCCCGCCGGTACGGTACGCGACGCCCTCAACCTGCAGGACCATCCCGAGAACTTCGGCAAGATTGTGACCCTCTACGGCTCGTATGAGAAGTATTTCGGCACCGCCGGTCTCAAGAGCGTCACCGCATACGACATCGAGGGTGGCGGCTCGGTTGAGCCCCAGCCCCCCACGCCGTCAGGCCAGCAGATCTTTGCCGCGTCATTCGCCACCGGCGAAGACGGATTCACCACCAGCGACATCAAGCTCGGCGACGGCATGACCTACTGCTGGAAATACGACGACCGTTACAGCTGCATGAAGGCATCGGCCTTTGTGGGCGGTTCAAACCAGGCCGCTGACTCGCGCCTGATCTCGCCCGAAATCGACCTTACCGGCGTGAGCGGCGCACAGGCCACTTTCGAGCAGGCTTGCAAGTTCTTCCAGTCGCTCGACAACGCAAAGACCATGATTTCGCTTGAGGTATCGGCCGACAACGGCACCACCTGGACGGCACTGGCCGCCCCCGACCTCAAGGACTACGACTCGTGGACCTTCGCCCCGTCGGGCGCCATCGACCTCACCCCCTACGCCGGCAAGAAGATCAGGCTCGCCTTCCACTACACCTCAACCACCACCGTGGCCGGCACCTGGGAAGTGAAGAACCTCGTCGTCTCGTCAAAATAACTCCTGACCACAGTATCTGACGCATTAACATAAAGCGGCGTGGCACATCAGTTGCCATGCCGCTTTGGCATACATGCCGGGGCATCTTTTGCAGATAAAAATAAAACAGTTAAATTTGCATATAGAAACATCTAAATTCCATATACGACTGAACGAATAACATAATCTGAACATCAGACATATCTGAGCTTACTGGCTCTTATTCTTCAAGCTGAAAACCGCCAATTTAACGCACAACAGGAATAAGTACCCGGGTGAAGTTCGGCTCGCAATGCGGGCTGGATTTCCGGTGCATGCTTGTTGTCGGGCGCTTGGCGGTGCCTCAGCTTGAAGTATGACTCCGGATTTTCAGCACCGCTTTTTTCATGATACACATCGGCAATCTCATCCGCGAGGAGATGCAGCGGCAGGGACGCACGCCTGCCTGGCTGGCAAAAGCCATCAATTGCCAGAGACCGAACGTGTACTATATCTATTCACAGGCCGCCATCAATACCGAACTGCTTGCACGCATCTCACAGGCCTTGAAAGTTGATTTCTTCAAATATCTGTCACACGACCTTGAGCTGTAAAAATATTATACTGTAGAGTAAAATCATTATACGCCTTACCGGGGGCGGAATAACTGCGCAAGACGTACTTTTGCCGATACCAACCAATTCATCCGCAATAAACGTCATGAAAAAACTGTTTATCATTGTATCGGCGATAACCGCCATGGCTATCTCCGCCCCTGTAATCAACGCGCAAGCACACAACAGCGCGCGTAAAATCGCTAATGCCGTGCGCGGTGCCAACGGCCCCTGCACGACTCCCGACGGCCGTCAGGGCACTCAGTATCCGTCAGGCAGCACCGTCACGACAACCACCACACGTTCAAACGGCTACACAAACAATTCCGGCTCGACATCAACATCCACATCGGTGAGCGGCAATGTCGGCACAAGCGGCATCGGAGCCTCGGGCAGCTACGGCAATACGCGCACGTCACCTTCCACCAGCACAAATTCCGGCACCTCGACCACAACCACCACCTCCACGACATATATCTGCGTGCCCAACAACTGAATCCCGGTGCCCTGACAGCCACGGCTTTGCCGACTTCCCGAGAAGAAGAAACGAGGTATTGCATGACTCCTCAAATTGTAGGGACATCGCTTTGCGATGTTTGGTTATCTCATTGACAATCAACCAAACATCGCAAAGTGATGTCCCTACGTATCAGTTGAGAACCGGTTTCGGCAATCAACTCGTTCTCTGTTGGAATCAGTAACTCCGGGAGTGCTATCAGACGCGAACGATTCAGAATGTCTGACTGACGCCGGTGTATTCTTACTGACCGGATGTCAGCTCTGCTCCATGCCGCGCCACCAGTCGGATTCGGTGGGGGTGTCTT
>CALJBF010000133.1 GCA_938027385.1 uncultured Porphyromonadaceae bacterium
GAAATCGGCGTCCTCCAGACGCCACTGCGCCTTAAGTTAATAGCATTGGGTCGCTGCATGCAGCGACCGCCACCGAGCAGAATCAGCAAATTTCTGAGTTCCAATTGGTAAGCGGTCGCTACATGTAGCGACCCTACAATGAAATGATGGCAGTTATGCGTCGAAAAGTTTAATATCGCATTTTGATGCACCCTTTTATTTTAAGACGCGGTGTGGCGTACTGTGTCAGATAAACAGGTTGACACCGGAGGCCTCGGCACGGTTCATATATGTGGCCACGCCGCCCACGGTAACATTGTCGAGGAGTTCTTCGCGCGTTATGCCCATGACATCCATCGACATCTGGCATGCGATGAACTCTACGCCGTTGGCAATGGCCATGTCGCGCAATGTCTCAAGCGAGTCGATATTGCGGCGGCGCATCACCAGGCGCATCATCCGCGCGCCCAGACCGCCCATGTTCATCTTCGACAGACCCAGACGCCGGGAATCGGAGGGGAGCATCATGCCGAACATGCGGCCGAAGATATCTTTGCGGGTTTTGGGCTTATGCTGTTTCTTGATGACATTCAGCCCCCAGAAGGTAAAGAAAATCGTGACTTTTCCGCCTGCGGCGGCCGCGCCGTTGGCCAGCACGAAAGTGGCAAGTGCCTTGTCGAGGTCATCACTGAACATGATGAACGACTTTCCGGTGGCACCTGCAGGCGCCGGAGCGGCAGATTTCTCTCCGGAACCTTTCTCGATGGTAACGGTGGAAATGCCCTTTTCGGTGGTGTGGGATACGAACCGGTTGCCGGTCGACCCGCACCACGCCTTGGCATCGCGTGCAAATCCGGGGTCGGTGGCGGTGACGCGCAGCAACGTACCGTCAGTCACGTCGGCCACAGCCTGTTTAAGTTTCATTATGGGCCCGGGGCACGAGAGACCGCAGGCATCGACCGTCACAGCCGCCGACCCGACGGGCGCCGCGGCAGCCGCATCACACAGGTGTGCAGAATCGGCGCCGACATCGAACGGTTTCGGCTCAGGCAGAGAGGCCGTGGCGGAAAGATATGTCTTGATGCCGCCAATCAGATTCCTGACGTCAGAGAAACCGTTCTGCCGCAATATGTTCGAGGCCAGATAGCCGCGCAGACCCACGCCGCAGTACAGCACCACAGGCTTGTCGCGGGGAATGCGGTGCAGATTGTCGCGCAAATCGTCAAGCGGTATGTTCACGGCACCGTCGATAGCGCCGACAGCATACTCCACCGGAGTACGCACGTCGATGAGTGTGATGGCACTGCGGTCGGCATCGCGCAGCTCGCGCCAGTATATCGGATCCATACGTCCCGACAGCACATTACCGGCCACATATCCCGCCAGAGCAACAGGGTCTTTGGCCGATGAATAGGGCGGCGCGTAGGCATGCTCGGTCAAGGTAAGGTCGGCCACGGTGCCACCATGCTTAAGCACCTGCGCGAACTGGTCGATTCGCTTGTCGACACCGTCGAAACCCACAATCTGCGCGCCGAGCAACCTGCCGTCGGCCGGAGAGAACACCACCTTTATGGTCATTGGCGTGGCACCGGGATAATAGCCGGCGTGCGACATGGGGTGGATTGTCACCGACCGGTATTCCACCCCCTCCTGAGCGAGGCGTTTTGCCGCCATGCCGGTGGACGCCACGGTGAGGTCGAAGACCTTGGCCACCGACGTGCCAATGGCGCCCTCGTATTTCACCTTGTCGCCGAGCACCATGTTGTCGGCCACGATACGCGCCTGCCTGTTGGCCGGGCCGGCCAGATAGTTGAGCCAAGGCGCTCCCGTAACCGGATGCGGGAACTCTATGGCGTCGCCCACGGCATAGATGTTCGGATCAGAGGTGCGCAGATATTCATCGACCTTTATGCCGCGGCGTTCGCCTATGGCAAGACCTGCACCGGCGGCAAGCTCCGTAAGGGGCCTCACGCCGATAGAGAGGATGACCATGTCGACCGTAATACGGCGGCCGTCGCTGAAAACCACATCCAGCCCGTCATCATTGCGTGCAAACGACGCGACGGCGGTCTTGAGGTAGAGGCGAACACCTTTCTCGGCCAGATGCGCATGCACTATCGACGCCATCGAATAGTCGACGGGGGCCATGACCTGGTCGGCCATCTCCACCACCGCCACCTCGGCACCCGCGTCGTGCAGGTTCTCGGCCATCTCAAGACCTATGAAACCGGCACCGATGATTGCGGCGCGCCTGACCGTGTGGTCACGCATGTATGCCTTTATGCTGTCGGTATCGTTTACATTGCGCAGGGTGAATATCCCCTCGCTGTCTATGCCGGGCAGAGGCGGTTTCACAGGCACCGCGCCCGGCGACAGCAGCAGCCGATCGTATGTTTCGGTGTAGACCGATCCCTCAGGGGCCTTCACCGTGACCGTACGGGCTCCCGGGTCAATGGCCGTCACCTCAGAGCGGGTACGCACGTCGATATTGAACCGGCGCCCGAACCTTTCGGGAGTCTGCACAAAGAGCTTGTCGCGGTCGGCAATCGTCCCGCCTATATAATAAGGAAGCCCGCAGTTTGCGTATGATATGTACTCACCCTTTTCGAAGAGGATGATCTCGTCTTTCTCGGTCAATCGCCGTATGCGGGCGGCAGCTGTGGCACCTCCGGCCACGCCCCCTATGATCAGATGTTTCATGTCTATTCTATGTAATTTTTCTGCAAATTTAAACATCTGTTCATAGACATACAACAGACTTTGGCTATCTTTGCATAGATAAAATCTATTCTTCAGATTCTGATCATGACCCTTCAGCAATTCCGTTACATCATAGCCCTGGCACAACACGGCAGTTTCGCAAAAGCAGCTGAAATCTGCGGCATCACGCAACCCACACTCAGTAAAATGGTCTCGAACCTCGAGGAAGAACTCGACGTCAGGCTGTTCGACCGCTCGGGGCGCCGGGTGACACCCACCGCGCTCGGCATCAGAATCGTGCGTCAGGCTCAAAAGGCGGTGATGGAGGCCGAACGCATAGCGCAACTCGTGGCCGAGACACGCGATACCGTATCGGGGACGATGCGGCTGTCGGTAGGACCGAGCATCGCACCATACATATTGCCCGAATTCATCAGGATATACGGCACGCGATACCCCGACGTGGCACTAACCATCGAGGAGATGCGCCCCGACAGCATGCTTGACGCACTGGCCACCGACCGTATCGATGCCGCGATAGCCATCGGCGGCAATTCCCGCGACGGGATTTTCGAGATACCCCTCTACACCGAACCCTTCATGGTCTACCTTTCAGAAAACTGCCGCCGCCGGCACGCCACATTCACCCCTGAGGAACTGACCCACGAGAGCATGTGGGTCATGAAAGAGGCTCAATGCCTAAGAGACAGCGCGTTCAGTTTCTGCAAGGCACGCGAGACCGGCCACCGCATATACGAGGCCGGCAACATCGATACCCTCGTGAGAGTGGTTGATGCCAACGGCGGATTCACCATCATACCGGAAATGCATCTGCCGTTCCTTGACGAACGGCAGCGCGCAAACGTGCGCCCGCTCTCGGGAAACTTTCAGAGCCGGCGCCGTGTCTCGCTGTATATCCGCCACGACTACGTCAGGGAAAAAATGCTCAACACCGTGGCCGACACCATCCGCGCCATCATCCCTGACCGGATGCTCTCGCCCGGCCTGCTCCGCCACGGCATCCGCCTCTGACCATCATCAGGCACCTAACCTTGATGAACACCGTTCCGAATTCCATTAACGTATTCCATCATAGCACTTACCACCCCGGAGTAGCTAAATTTCTGACTTGAATTTTGTTATTCTAAATAAATGTACTAAATTTGCAACAACATACTTACCCCGCTTCCCGTAAGAACAGCGCGCTCAGGGTAAGTTTTTCTTTTTATATGGCACTACCATATTACGACCAACCGCAGATTTCGGTTGCAGAACAGATAGAACTTCTAAAATCGGAGAAACTTACATTCTCCGATGAAAACAAAGCGCAGCATATCCTGGAAAATATCAGTCTTTTCCGAATGAAAAGCTACCTTGTGTCATTACGGAAACCTCATTCGCGCCAGTTCAAGGAAGGAACAAGTTTTGAAGATGCCTACTCTCTATACAAATTTGACTCGGCATTGAGAAAGATGATCTGTTCTGAACTGGAAAAAATAGAGGTTTCAATACGTACGCAACTGTCACTGATCATGAGTGACGAGGCCGGAATATATTGGTTTGAAAATCCGGCTAATTTTCGTAATGTAAGCCGTCATGCCACTCTGTTGACAAATTTGCAAACTGAATTACACAGGAGTGATGATGAGGCCATTGCAAGTTTCCGGCAACGTTATTCCAATAACTTTCCGCCAAGCTGGATGACATTTGAAATAAGTTCATTCGGATCATTGTCCATTATGTATAAATGGCTTAAAGCGGGGCATGCACGGCGAAAAATGGCACGTTTCTATGGACTGAGTGACACGGTTATGGAATCCTGGCTACATTCGATCGTATATCTGAGGAATATTTGCGCCCATCACAGCAGACTATGGAATCGCAGGTTGAGTATTAACGCCCTCGTACCGCGCAACACATACCTTCCATTTATAAATATCCCGCAAGATACAAAGAAAGTGTATTACATTCTGTCAATCATATTATATTTATTGCAAGCAGTAAATCCGCAAAACACATTCGCCGCCCGTTTCAAATCACTTCTTGCCGAATATCCGAAAGTCGATACCGTTGCAATGGGATTCCCAGGTGACTGGGAGAATGAAACACTTTGGCAGTAATTATGAAATAATATGGACAGCGGGGAGGGCTTGCCGGGTTGTTCAACCGATTGAAACAGTATATTGAAATTGCTGTATGTGTTGGGGGGAACAATCTCACACTCGTCAATACAGTTAATTGATGAGCAATACTTTTAAGTATATTCAATCCGGGTTGTGTTCACGCGGATTAAAGCAAGACAAGTAAACCAGATTAAGGCAACTGCAGGTCGTTGCGGCGCACAAATATCAGCTGTGTCACCGAGGCACCTGGTGTGACGGGGTTCAAGACCATTTCAGAGGCCGTGAGCTTTTCCACGAGATATTGTTCGGTGGCCTTCCAGGCATCGTCACCGGTAATATCGGCCGGAGTGATGTCAAGATAAACAGGGTCATAATTCTCCGGGTCTGAGACGTGCCAGTCAAATACCCCGTCGCTGACGGGATCGCCTGAAACTGTGAGGTAATATGTGGTCAGTGTGCCCCACGACCATGTATTCTCGTTTTGAGTGGCAAAACTGTATATGCGGCCACGGTCGGGAGAGCCCTGCGACACAAGCTGCCACACGCCCTTGATCTGTTTTGTATCCATCACATCGTCATCGTCACTGCAACTGCTGAAGACGACAGCCATAACCGGCAGCATAATGTAGAACAGGAATTTTTTCATTTCAAAACAATTCTGCTGATAATTTCCAATCTATTTCTGCGTTTCACGGCACAAAGTTCGCGCTAATTTAGCATATATCCTATACCATACAGCTTTTTAACATTGCGTGATGTCACCTGCACTACGGCATCCGGTATAAAGGCTGCAATTTCTCGATGAAGATGGTGTATAGCGAGCTACCCGACTGATGAA
>CALJBF010000134.1 GCA_938027385.1 uncultured Porphyromonadaceae bacterium
TGACGCTCGGTGCCGATGATTGCCAGACCGCCGGCATCCTTGACCTCTTTCGAGAGCTTGATGTCGGTACCGCGGCCCGCCATGTTGGTGGCGATGGTGACCTTGCCCGGCTGACCGGCCAGGGCCACTACCTGAGCCTCCTGTTGGTGCAGTTTGGCATTCAGCACCTGGCAGTCAATGTGGCGTATGTCGAGCATGCGCTTGAGAAGTTCCGAGATCTCGACCGAGGTAGTACCCACAAGCACCGGGCGCCCCTGGTCGCGCAGACGCACGATCTCGTCGATAACGGCGGCGTATTTCTCTTTCTTGGTCTTGTAGACGCGGTCGTCGAGGTCCTTGCGCGCAACGGGGCGGTTGGTGGGGATGGTGACCACGTCGAGTTTGTATATATCCCAGAGCTCACCTGCCTCAGTCTCGGCAGTACCGGTCATACCGGCCAGCTTGTGGTACATGCGGAAGTAGTTCTGCAGGGTGATGGTGGCGAAAGTCTGGGTGGCGGCCTCGACCTTCACGTTCTCCTTGGCCTCGATAGCCTGGTGCAGACCGTCGCTATAGCGGCGACCCTCCATGATACGGCCCGTCTGCTCGTCGACGATCTTGATCTTCCCTTCGTCGATCACATACTCCACATCCTTGTCGAAGAGGGTGTAGGCCTTCAGCAGCTGGGTCACGGTGTGCACACGCTCGGCCTTGACGGCATAGTCCGACATGGCCTCGTCCTTGAGCTGCTGGCGCTCGTTGAGGTCGGTCACATGCTCGAGTTCCGAAAGCCTGGCGGCGATGTCGGGGAGCACGAAGAACTGCGGATCCTGGTTGCGGTCGGTGAGCACGTCGAAACCCTTGTCGGTCAACTCTACCGAGCGGTTCTTCTCGTCGATGACGAAATAGAGCGGGTCGGTGACTTTGGGCATCTCGCGCGAGTTGTCCTGCAGGTAATAGGCCTCGGTCTTGAGCAGGGCGTTCTTCATGCCCTCCTCAGAGAGGAACTTGATCAGCGGGCCGTATTTGGGCAGACCCTTGAAGGCACGGAACAACAGGAGCTCGCCCTCTTTGCGCACCTCCTTGTCGTCAGACTTAATCTTCTCCTTGGCCTCGGCAAGAATCTTGGTGACCAGACGTTTCTGTGCCTGGAACACCTTCTCTACGTTGGGCTTGTACTCGTTGAACATCTGGTCGTCACCCTTGGGCACGGGACCGGAGATGATAAGCGGGGTACGGGCATCGTCAATAAGCACCGAGTCAACCTCGTCGACGATGGCGTAATAGTGCTTGCGCTGAACCATGTCCTGAGGCGCCATGGCCATGTTGTCGCGCAGGTAGTCGAAACCGAACTCGTTGTTGGTACCGAAGGTGATGTCGCACTCGTAGGCGCGGCGGCGTGCGGCGGTGTTGGGGCGGTGCTTGTCGATACAGTCTACGGTAGAGCCGTGGAACATATACAGCGGGCCCATCCACTCCGAGTCACGCTTCGACAGGTAGTCGTTGACGGTCACAACATGCACGCCCTTCTTAGAGAGCGAGCGCAGGAACACGGGCAGCGTCGCCACAAGAGTTTTGCCCTCGCCGGTGGCCATCTCGGCAATCTTGCCCTGGTGGAGCACGACGCCGCCGATGAGCTGCACGTCGTAATGCACCATATCCCATGTGATCTCGTTACCGCCGGCCATCCAGTGGTTTTTCCAGAGGGCCTTGTCACCTTCGATGGTCACGAAGTCGCGCCCCTGGGCGGCAAGCTCGCGGTCCATGTCGGTGGCGGTGACCTCGACGGTCTCGTTGGCGGCGAAACGCGCGGCGGTCTCGCGCATTGTAGCGAACACTATGGGGAGGTGGCTGTCAAGCTGCTCCTCAAGTATGTCGAGGATATTCTTCTCATGCTTGTCGATCTCGTCCCACAGCGGCTGACGCTTGTCGAAGGGGAGATCGTCGATTTTGGTGCGGAGCTCGGCCACGGCCTCGTCGTCGGCCTTGATGGCGGCGGCGATGTCGGCGCGCACCTCGTCAATCTTGTGGCGGAGTTCGTCGTTGGAGAGCTCTTTGAGCTGGGGCCCGAGGGCGTTTATCTTGTCGATAATGGGCTTGATTTCCTTGAGGTCACGCTGTGACTTGTTGCCGAAAATCTTGCTCAGGAAGGTTGTCAGAGACATATATTTGTAAGTGTTGTCAGTTTTGTGATGAGAATAACGGGTGGCTTGGAGAGACGCTCAGGCCTATCCGGCACGGATGTCACCTGATACGGGGCTGCGATGCGCCGTTGGGGGCGCGTATGCGCAGAATCCCTGCCACCGTGGGGGCAATGGCACGGGCATCGACACCGGTGGTGACGGTGCGCGGAGCCACACCGGGGGCCATGATGAACACCGGCGCGATCGGGGCGCCGGCCCGCACTATTGTCTGCGGGCGCTCGGTATCTGAATCATCGTCGGTCTCCTGCCATCCGGGAGCGATGGATATTACCACATCGCCGGCGTATGGCACGTATGTGTTGCGGCGCGTGACCTCGGGATCCTCGCCGGCACGGCGGTCAATCACGTCGTCGACCGTCCAGGCCTGGCGCACACCGGCCATGCGTGTGAGGAACCTGGCCGACTCGCGGCGCAGTTCGCCGAGGTCTTTGCCCCGGTCTTTTATAAGCTTATGGTTGAGGTAAAGCTGCCCGTCATGGTAACCCGACACCCAGTCGCCGTTGCCGTATATGGCCATCAGGTACATGTTGAGCAGCGACACGGCCTTGCGTGAAGAGAATTCGCCGTAGGGAACGGCCCATTTCTCGTCGTCGCGGCGCTGACGGCGTGTCAGCGGCGTGCCCGCCACGAACACCAATGTGCGGTCCATGCCCGGGCCCTGGCGGTCGATGGCGTCGAACAGGCGTGCCAGGTCGCGGTCAAGGCGCAGGTAGCTGTCCATCAGCTCAAGGCGCGCGTCGGCCTCGCGGCCGTAGATATACGGCTGCAGGGTGTACCCCAACGACAGCATGTCGGTGGCCTCGCGCTGCCCCAGGGTCAGTGTCTTCAGGTAATCGGCCGCCATTGCGGTGATGTCCCTGTTGACCATCGGCGAGTTCTTGTAGGCCTTGAAACGGTTTGCCTGGCCGCGCTGGAATATGTTGCGGAACGGATATAGTTTCTTGTGGGCAGGCAGGTCGGGATAACGGTCAAGCGCCACCGAGGGCACCCACTGCAGGGTGTCGAGCCGCATCTGCAGCGGGGCGGTATGGTTGGCCGTCTGCGGCGCCGTGGGCAGGTCCTTGTAGAATGTGGTGGTGGCCCATTTGCCGGTAAGGTCGTTGATCCAGAAGGCGCTGTTGCCGGCATGTCCGGCCATTATGATGGCATGGGCGGCGTCGGGGGCTATTGAATAGGCATACCCTACCCCGCCGCCGTCGATGCGCACCTCATCGGCCAGGGTGGAGGCCTCTATACCCTTGGGTGAGAGGGTCTCGTCGGTGAAGTTGCCGATTGTCGAGGGGTCGTTCAGCACCGGCTCGGAGCGGCGCGTGTCGCGGTTATAGACCGTCGCGGCGGGGATGCCGTTCACCTCAGGCGCCGCGCCGGTGAAGATCATCGCCGTGGCGGCAGTGGCATCGACATTCGTGCCGTAATCCACATCGGGTATCGCGAGTCCCTGTTCGAGCAGACGGCGGAAACCGTTCTCGCCGAACTGGTCGCGCAACAGCTCGATATAGTCCATCGAAAGACCGTCGACAACGATGCCCACCACCAGCGAGGGACGGCGGGTGACAGCCTGTGCCGAGGCCACCTGCACAATCGAGAAGGCCGCCACAAGCATGGCTGCCATCGACCGTGTGAAACGGCGGTTGCGGTTGTCAGCAGGTTGTTTCAATCTCTTGTCTTTCTATACAGGTAAATATATGCGAAAGAGCGTGTCAAGTCACACGCAATCAGCACCGGGAAAGCCGCATTCATGGCCTGCCCGATGAAATAATGCCCCGCAAGGAGCAGTATCAACAGTGCAAAGTTACAAAATTGATACCAATAAACCACACGGCGGCAACTTTTTATCCATATTCCCGCCGCAGGTATGATGCAGAGGGGGTTAAGCCACAGATAGAGCCAGTTTGGCGAGGTTGCCTCGTGCACGCTCACGAAAATGAGGAATGTGAGCAGACACCCGGCCAGGAAGAAGATGCCGTAGAGCACCGAGTCGAACCACCGCGAGAGCCGGCGGCGCCTGATGTCGCTGACTGTCAGCGCCACGGTGATGACAAGCAGACACACTGACACCGCCATAGGGGTGGCGTACCACGGCGTGGGGCCTTCTGAAACGCCTCCGGGGGTGCCGGGAAGTATCTCCTGCTCCGATGCCACAAGGGGTTTCCCGCCAATGGTGGCGTCCTTGAGCAGATAGTGCATGTAAAGTGGAGAGAACGCCCTTTCGCGCGGCGAGGCATGGCGGTCGACACCCGAACCGAGAGCCAGGTCGATGCCGAACTGGTACCAGGGATAATTGGCATGGTAACGGGTCATCTCGTCGCGGAATGTGACGGGTTCCCTACCCTCCGGACTGTCGGTGATGCCTGTGTGGCCGTAGGCGAAATCGCCAGACGGCGCGGGTACTATGGTATCGCCCATAGCCAGCTCGATCAGCGCCAGCGGGCGCGTGGCGCAGTTGTCGCCGATGTAATTGTAATGGTATGCGGCATTCTCGGGGCGCAGGTTATCGCGCACAAGAACCTCCAGGCGGTCAGCCTGGGCCGGTGTCATGTCTATGATCTGGGCGGTGACGCCGCGGTGCTCGCGGGTGTACTCCTGCACCAGCATCCCGAACGGATATGCCACGCAGAAATATTCGGCGTCACCCTTGGTGAAACGGTACACGAAATTCGGGGTGTTGAAATCGAATACACCCCAGTTGACCACCATGTCGTACTCGCCGGGGCGGCGGAGTCTCAGCGCCGTGTGCCCTTCGAGCTGATAGATGTCGCGTCCGGCATCCACGGTGAGCACGCTCACCTCAAGCGGTGGACGCCCACTGTCGGGCACCACAGGGGTGACAACGTTCTGCGCACCCGCGCAGAAAGCCGTCAGTAACACCATTATGGCATATATCAGCCTCAGCATCATGACTCGCGATAATAAAGACGGCGCACGCGCGGGCTGACTGAAGTCAGCAGTTCGTATGGAATGGTATCGAGCCTGCGGGCAAGGTCGGTGACCGGATTCTCGGGGCCGAAAATCACCACCGGGTCACCTACCTGCGGCGAGGGGGCGTCGGTCACATCGATCATGCACACGTCCATGCAGATGTTGCCCACGGTGGGACATTTCACGCCCCCGACGACGAACGAGCAGTGGCCGCAACTCATGTGGCGGTTCACGCCGTCGGCATACCCCACGGGCACGGTGGCTATGAGCGTGTCGTCGTGCAGTATGAGTCCGCGGCGCCCGTAGCCGATTGCCGTACCGGCGGGGAAACGTTTCAGGGCTATGATGACGGAGCGTAGGGTCGACACGGGGCGCAGTCCATCCTCCAAGCCGTTGTTCAGCACGGGTATGCCATAGAGGCCGATTCCCAGGCGCACCATGTCGTACTGATATTCGGGGAACCGCAGGATTCCGGCGGTGTTGAGCACATGACGCATTATGCGGTACGGGAAGGCCGAGAGCACGCGGTTTGAACAGCGGTCGAAAAGTTCGAGCTGTGCGCGTGTGTAAAGGTCCATGTCAAGGCAGTCGGCCGTGGCCAGGTGCGAGAACACCGAGCAGATGCGAATCGAGTCCTGCCCCTTCACGATCTCTATCACGCGGTCAATCTCATCCTCGCTGAACCCGAGGCGGTGCATGCCGGTGTCAAGTTTCAGGTGCACGGGATAATCCTTTACCCCGGCGCGACGCGCGGCCTCTATGATCTCTTCAAGTATGTTGAAATCGAACACTTCGGGTTCGAGCCGGTTTGCGAACAGCTGCGGATAGTTGAGCACCTTGGGGTTGAGCACCATTATGGGCATGGTGATGCCCGCCTCGCGCAGCTCCACACCCTCGTCGAGCACCGCCACGGCCAGATAAGCCGCGCCGTGGGCCTGCAGTGATTTGGCCAGTTCGTATGACCCGGCGCCGTAGCCCGATGCCTTCACCATGGCAACAATGCCGGTGGAGGGGTGCAGACGCGAGCGGAAGAAGTTGTAGTTGTGCACCATGGCATCGAGGTTCACCTCAAGCACGGTCTCGTGGGTGCGGGCCTCAAGCTGACGCGCGAAACGGTCGAAAGTCTCGGCGGGCGTGCCCTTTATCAGCACCAGTTCCGACGAGAAATCGCTGGTGGTCATGGCCTTGTAGAGAGCATTGACCGAGGGGAAGAATGTGGCGTCGAGTCCGGCGAACTTCGAGGCGTAAGCCGAAATCTCCTTGCCTCCAGCAAGCAGACGCGTGACACCGCGGAACCTGAGCAGACGGCCGATTTCGGTGTAGGTCTCCTCGGCCGACATACCGTCGTGCGCGATGTCACTGAGCACCACCGTCATGCGCAGCCCCACGGTATGGCGGCGCGCCAGAAAGTCGAGCGCCGGCAGCAGCGAGTGGAAATCGCACGTATAGTCGTCGCGCACAATCAGGCAGCGGTTTATGCCCTCGCTTACCTGGAGGCGCGTGCCCACCGGTGCCAGTGCGGCCATGCGATGCACGGTCTCACTGGCCGGAATCCCCATCACCACCATTACGGCCAGCGAGGTAAGGGCGTTCTCGACATGCCAGCGGCTTGTGAACGGGAGACGGAACCGGGTAGGTTTCTGTCCCTTTACGGTATATGTGACGATAGTCTGGCCGGCATCGGTATTCTCGGTGGTGACAAACAGCGGGGCGTTGCGGTCGGTGCGCGACCACCCGAACAGTTTCTGGTCACCTATGGCCTGCGATTTTATGGTGTGTGCCAGGGCTTTGTCGTCGGCGTTGAAAATCACAGTCTTCGCGCCGTGAATCAGCCTCACCTTCTCGGCTATCTTGGCCTCGCGCGAGGGGAAACCGTCGTCGTGGTCGTCGAGGATGTTGGTTATGACCACTATGTCGGGCCGTATCATGCGCGAGAGGCGGTCCATCTCGCCGGGACGCGACACGCCGGCCTCGAATATGCCGAGCGTGGCCTCGGGGGTTATGTCCCAAAGCGAGAGCGGCACGCCGATCTGCGAATTATAGCTGCGCGGCGACCTCACCACGCGGTAGTCGGGGCTTAGCAGGGCGTAGAGATATTCCTTGACCATAGTCTTGCCGCGGCTGCCGGTAATGCCGATCACCGGGAGATTTTCAGCCTCGCGGCGGCGACGGCTGCCAAGTTCCTGAAGAGCCTGCAGGGTATCGCTCACGTGATAGAAGGTGGCGTCGGGAAACGACTCCTCGCCTACCACACGCGAGATCACGAAACTGCGCACCCCGCGCCTGTAAAGCTCGGGGATATACCGGTGCCCGTCGTCCATCGATGTGACAAGGGCTATGAAGATGGTGTTCTCGGGGTCTGACAGGCCGCGGCTGTCGGTGAGGAGCACGGTCTGCGGAGTGGTTGAAATGGTTTCCTGACTCATTTCTGTTTCTGTAATTTCGCGATATAGCGGTCAGCGGCCGCCGATACCTCCGGATGAATAGTTGTAAACGTGGCGGCAAGTGCGGCGGTGTCGCCGTCATGCCTGTCGGCACCCGAGGCCGCAAGGGGCCTGTGTGCCAGACGTGTGGTGAATTTGCGGCAGTCGGCGGCAAGACGCCGGGTGGCGTCGCTGAAAAATGCGTTGCCGAACTGCTCGTATATGAAGTCTACGGCCACAGGCGACGGGTGCATCATGTCGGCCGCATAATATCTGTAATCGCGCAACTGATCGTTGACGATCTCGTAGGCGGGGAAGTATATGACCGCCCCGGGGTTGTCGGCGGCAAAACTGTCGGCGCCCAGGAGCAATCTGGCCTTGCTGAGCCGGTCGGCGTGCAGGGAGTGGCCGCCGTGGCGCACGGGGCTGACGGTAACCACCACTTTCACGGCGGGGTTGAACCCGCGCAGGATTTCGAGGCACCGGCCAAGCGACGCGGCAACCTCGGCCACACCAAGTCGGGTCTCCTCGAACTCGTGTGCCGGAAGTTTATGGCAATTGGCCACGACCCGGCTCAGCCGACGGTGGATAAACACCCGAGAGGTGCCTAATGTCAGCGTGACCACCTCGGTTTTTTCAAGAAAAGTGCGGAATTGTGCCATTTCGGCTACAATCCGCGCAGCAAGGTCATCGGCTGTGGCAGCCGAAAGACGCGAATGGAAGTCGAGCGACACCACACGGCCGTCGCGTTCAGTCATTGCGCATACGGGATCGTAGTCGCTGTCGGCCGCGATTTCAAGCGTATGCTCTATGCTCGCCGGATTGAACAGGGGCCCGAACGGATTCACGGCCACATCGAACAGCTCGGCCGCCAGACGGGCGCCTACCTCGTCGGCAAAGCATGAGCCGAGTGTGGCCACCGGTGTGGTGTGGTCTATAAGCCCCTCATAACCCCGGGGCAGCTCGACTTCGGTCTGGAATTTCATTGCCTTGTGCTGTTGAAAACGGGAGCGGTCACCAGGCCTGGTAGTCGGTCGACAGAACCTGGAACTCGGTGCGGCGGTTGATCTGGTCGGCGGCCTCGGCATCCTCGTCGGTCAGGGTCTCGATAAACTCGGGGGTGAGGATGTCACCCTCCTTGAACTGCGGGTAAAGCCTGGCCAGTTTTTTCGTTATGGTCTTGGGACGCGACTTGCCGTAGCCCTGCGCCTGCAGGCGGTCGGCCTTTATACCTTTTGAAATCAGATATTTTATAACCGAATCGGCACGGCGCTGCGAGAGGCCGTTGTTATACTCGTCAGAACCGACACGGTCGGTATGCGAGGCCATCTCTATGGTGATGTTGGGGTTGTCGTTCATTATCTGCACCAGTTCGTCGAGAGCCTCCATGGTCTCGGGGCGCAGGTCGGCGCGGTCAAAGTCGTAGAATACATTGTCGACCACCACGGGCTTGTTCACCGACGCGAGGATGAAGTCGACACCATACTCGGCATCCTCTTCGGCGGTGTCCGACGTGAACTCCTGCCGGGCGTTGAGGTACCCTTTGGCTCCGGCAAGCATCACATAGCTTATGCCGCGCTCAAGCGGGAACGAGAACGAGCCGTCGGGACGTGCCATCGCCTTCTGGTTCGAGCCGTCGTTGCCCACGATGCGTATCACGGCATTGGGCACAGGCTCTTCGTCTTTATCAAGCACCCAGCCCGAAACGAGGATCTGCAGATCGGGCAGCACGAACGAATAGAGGTGGTCGTAACCGCGGCCGTCGCCACGGGCCGACGAGAAGAAACCACTCTCACCCTTGCCGAAGGTGATGCCGAAATCATCGGCTGCCGAGTTGACTGGCCAACCCATGTTCTCTACCTTCCAGCCGCCGGATTTGGTAAGGCTGGCCTTGAATATGTCGAGCCCCCCGAAACCCGGGTGGCCGTCAGAGGCGAAATAGAGCACCGAGTCAGAGAGCACGTAAGGGAACATCTCGTCGCCGGGTGTGTTGATGAACTCGCCCATGTTCTCAAGCGAGCCGACACGCTCCTTGAGGTTGATGCGCCATATATCCTTTCCGCCCGAACCGCCGGGCATGTCAGAGGTGAAATAGAGCCAGTCGCCGTCGGGCGATACGGCCGGATGGGCGTATGACGACACTGTATCGGCCGTGATCTCGAATTTCACGGGGGCACTCCACTTGGCATCGGAACGCTGTGAGGTGTAGATCTCCACGCCGGTGTTGGCGTTCGGCTCGCGGCGCGCTTTCGAGAGGTACATCGTCTGGCCGTCGGGGGTAAACGATACGGCGCCCTCGTCGAGGTCCGAATTCAGTTCCCCCTCGACAGGCTCTGGGCGCTGCCACTCGCCCTTCTCGTTCACCTTGGCGAACCAGATGTCACCCTTCTTCATACCGGTGATTTCGCTTTTGCGGTCGCCGGTAACCTTCTCGTTGGTGGTGGTGAAATAGAGCTGGTCGGCATCCGTGCGGTTAATGAACATCGGGGCATAGTCGGCACGGCGCGAATTGAAGAGCTTGGCGTTCTTCACGACATAGCGTGTGGGCTCGCTTTTGGCCTTGAGGGCGTAGTTGCATCCGGCCAGGCCGTTCTCGGCGAGTTTCGACTTCGGGTCGAGACGCAGGTAATCTTCGTAAGCTTTTTTTGCCGGGCCGTATTTCCCCTCGGCCTGCAGCGACTGCGCCATGAACAGAATGGCCGTTGAATCGGGATATTCGTAACGCAGGGCATTGGCGAACGCCGACGAGGCGCGGGCCGACATGCCGAGCCTGTCGTAGCACAGACCCATCTTGTAGGCCACCATGCCGCGTTGCGGACGTTCCTCTTTCTTGGTGAGCTTGTTGTAGACCTTGCGGTATGTCTTCTGGGCCTCGAAATACTCTCCGCGGGCATACTGTTCGTCGGCGACAGAAAGCTTGGCACCTCCGCACGAGGTGAGCGCGGCCAGCACGGCCACGGTCACGACAGCAGCCACAGCTTGGGTCAAAGCCGCGCGGCACATTCGGGTCCCTGATTGTTTCACTCTGTTACACATATCCATATAACGCGCGCGACACGCCAAATTGTATATCGCGCCGCACGCTTTCGGCGGCAAAGTTATCAATATCCACAGAGATAGCCGCACATAAGCCGCATAAGTTACAAACTAACATAAGCCACATACGTTACAAAAGTCACATACGTTACATAATGTGGCGTATGTGACTTTTGTGACGTATGTGGCTTATGTGCCGATTACCTGATATGGATCTTGCGGGCCGAGGTGCCGCGGCGCTCAATCCAGACGCCCGGGCCCGGAGCGGCCACACGCACACCCTGCAGGTTGTAATATTCGGCGGGGGCGTCGGTGCCATCGGCTCCAATGCCGTCGATGGCACCCTGGCCGGTGGGATTAAGGCGGATATTGCTCAGCAGAATCCCCTCCATGTCGGCAAACGAAGTGGTGTGGAAACCTATATAATATGTGCCATCCTCGGGCACGGTAAAGTCGGCAGACCAGGTGCCGAGTTCGCGCTCGGGACGGAATGTGGCGATCAGCTCGCGGGTCATAGCCTCGGGTGTAGGCTCCGTGCCGATGCAGACGCGCATGAACTCGTCGGTGTAGGTCGAGTTGCAGGTCTGCACGTCGATCTTGAGGGTATAGGATGTCTCGGCCTTGAACGCCACGGGCGACAGCACCAGCCAGTCGTCCATAGGCACGCCCGAGCCGAAACTCGATTTGGCACACTCCTGATAAAGACTGTACGACCAGGTGCGGCCGTCGCCGTTCACATCGATTACGGTCATGCGGTCCACATCATCGCGGTCGGGCACGAGAGTGAAGTCAGGCTGCAGCGGAGTGCCCAGGGCAACCTCGTTCGACAGCGTGGCCTGCGACTGTTTGCCACCGACCATGACGACCACCGAGGCGGTATAGCGTTTCAGCTCAGCGGTAGCAAGCTGATGGTAGCCCCATAGGTTTCCGACAGGCTGCGTGAAGGCCGGCTCGTCATTGAGCGACACCACATACTGCAGGTCGTCGAGGTCGATGTAGCCGCCGTTTACCCCTTCGGTCACCGGCTCCCAGATGACGCGGTCATGCGTAAGCGTGACTTTGGCGGTGGCACGCGGCGTGTCGGTGCCAACCCACATGGCATGCGAGACATTCTCGCTTGCCTGGCCGTCGGCCACAGTGCGGAAAGTGAACACATGGTTCCCTTCGGGCATGTCTGTGAAGTTCACGGTAACGTCGGCGCCGGGGAGTGCCGTGCCGTCGGTGAAGGGGGTGCCGTCGACAACAGCCTCCCAGCCGAGCGTGCCGGCAAGCGCCTCGCCGCCGAGGGTCTGCGAGGGCATGGTAATGACAATTGAACCGGTGGTGGCGCCCCCGTCAAAATTCACGGCCTTGATGACCGGCGAGGCGGGCGAGGCCTGTGACCCTGCTTTGTCGGGACAGATGAAGAAATTGTACTGCTCGCCGAAGAGGCAGTCGCAAATCTTGGTGAAAGCCAAACCGTCGGGCGTAATGGTATATATGGCCGATTCAGTGCCGAACTGCGGGTTCCAGTAGAACAGGTTCTCTTTCGGGGCATAGCACAGACCGCAGACCATGAGTTCGGCCTCGACGGGCACCTGTGCCACGACTGTCTGGGCGCCGTTGGCGGGATTGACGGTGACGAACTCACGCCGGGCATTGATGCCGTAGAGTTTCTGGTCGGCTGTATTGTAGGCGATGGAAAGGCACTCTTCGTCGGAATCCCACTCGAAGGTCCTGACCACCTGCAGGTCACCGGGATTGTCGGCCGAGGCCTTCATCAGCGCGTAAGAGAAGTCGCCTGTGAGGCCGTAACCGTAGACGCAACGGTCATCGGGATTGTAAACGGCGCTGAACATATAGCCGTTGTCAATGGAAAGGGGCGTGAATTGCGACACCGCGCCGGTGGCGAAATCAGCCTCCATATAATAATGCTGCTCTACGACCGAATAGTTCTCCTTGACATAGTAGCCGCAGAGCGTGCCGTCGACAAGCCACGCACTGCGCAGGGGGAAACCGACCTCGGGGCCTTTGGGATCGCGCATGAGCAGTTCGGCGCCATCCTCCGACAGGGTGTATATGCCGTAGACCGGCGTTGTGGCCTGTGTGGTCCACAGACCGGCATAGATTGTCGAGCCACCGGGCATCGCGGCATCAGCCGCCGGCGCGAGTGACATGGCCGCGCTCACCATGGCCATGAGAATGCCTGTGCGTAAATGTTTGTGCATAATATAAAAGTAGTGACTTTGTGATTATAATCGGTTATCCATTGAATATGCAAATGTAATGAAAATATCCGACAATCAAAGCATTCTGCTACCAAAACTGGAAACACAGGGTACATTGCTGTCATTTTTCGGCACATCATCACCGCATGACAAAAAAAATATGTAATTTTGCCCCGGAAATAACCGAAAATCACATTTCTTTCAGATTTCACACAGGTACAATTCTCTACAATTCATCAAGAAAACCAGCAATTATGAAAAAGTTTCTAATGGGTATGGCCTTGTGCGTGGCAGCGACGAACGGACTGCATGCCCAGGACACTACATTTGACGGCACACTCGACTGCAACGGCAACCGCTACATGTCGATTCCTCAGAGCGACGCGTTCAATGTCGCCGCCGGTACCGGCGAAATCACCGTCACCGCCCGCGTATGGATACGCGGCGACTACTACGGCAAAGCCCGTGGCATCATCTGCAGCCGTTACCATGATCGCGGGCTTGCCGGAGCATGGCAAAAAAGAGGAAGCGGCTTTGATCTTCATGGAGGAGAGAGTTCCGACCATTGTTTCAGCAACAATGTCACTACAGACGGAAACTGGAAATATGTGTTTCCCGGCAATAAAATCGGAGTACTCGCTCACTCATATGATCATACGCAAGGTCTTGTAACGCCCGGTCACTGGGCCCACATCGCATGGACTTTCAAAAGCAACGGCGGCGTATCCATTTTGTACGTCGATGGCCAAATGGCGGGTTCTGAGGTCACAACAGCATCAATAGGCGACTCTCCCAACGGAAAAGCCATAACAGATAAAGCAGACATCCTTGTCGGTTGCCGATACAAACTCGGAGAGTATAACGCAAATACATATTTTTATTCCGTTGTCGACAACGACGCCATCTGGGACGGCAAGATTGACGATGTGCGTTTCTACGGCAAAGCCCTTTCGGCCGATGACATCAAGAAAGACAAGGAAAGCGGGTTCCCCCTCACCGGGTTTGACCTGATCGCCGCCTACGACTTCGAGCATATCGTCGACAACAAGGTGGCAGACATCTCGGGCAACGGCCACAACGCCGACCTCGTGGTTGTAAAGGGTGACCCGTTCCCCGAAGCTCCCAAACAGCACACCCTCACCGCCATCGCCCCCGAAGTGGAAGGAGCGTCGCTGAGACTTGTATGTTCAAGCAACGGGGAGGTACCTGCCGGTGGTGAAATTGCAAAAGGTGACAGCAACCTCTCTTATGTGGTCTCTAACCAGGCCGACTATCACCTGACATACTCTGTCGACGGCGTTGACCCCGACAAATACGAATTCATGGGGCTCTACGTCAACGGCGAGCCGGCTGACAACGTGACCGGATTTCACAAGGCAGGAAACGATGCCACTGCCGAACTCCGTTTCCGCGAAATACAGACAGGTCTCGCCGGTGTCGACACAGACATTACCGCACCTGCCGAGTTCTTCACCCTTCAGGGTGTGGCCGTTGACAGCACCACCCTCACCCCCGGCATCTACATCATGCGCCACGGCACCACAGTTGCCAAGGTGCTTGTGAAATAACCTGACCGGCCAACACAAAAACATCGGCGCCGTGACTCATTGCGGGTCACGGCGCCGATGTTTTTGTATGAACCGCTTACTTAGAGGCTGTTTAACGTTTATTTTTAAACAGCCTCTTATTTGTGGAGGGTATCGAAGAGGGTAATCAGGCGGGCAAGATCCTCCTCGTTGGTGAATTTGAAGGTGATAGAGCCGCGTCCGCGGGCGTCACAGGCAAATTTTACCGGGGTCTGGAAGGCATCTGAAAGGTGTTTTTTCAGCAGGTCGAAGTCATGCGACGGACGGGGCGCCGGTTTCTTGGCCGGAGTAGCGTCGGCGCTCTCCCCCTCCTGCCAGGCTTTGGCAAGCTCTTCGACACGGCGCACCGACAGCCCCTCTTTCAGAGTCTGTTTGTAGATGCGCAACTGCATCTGGGGGTCGCCCACAGCCAGCAGGGCGCGGGCATGCCCCATGTCGACGCGCTTGTCGCGCAGACCCAGCTGCACCTCGGCTGGGAGCTTGAGCAGGCGCAGGAAGTTGGCGATGGTGGCGCGTTTCTTGCCGATGCGCTCCGAGAGCCGTTCCTGGGTGAGGCTGTACTGGTCGATGAGTTTCTTGAACGTCAGTGCGATTTCTATGGCGTTGAGATCCTCGCGCTGTATGTTCTCGATCAGCGCCATCTCGGTGAGCTCGCTGTCATTGGCGGTGCGCACATAGGCGGGCACCGACTCAAGGCCGGCGCGCATGGCGGCGCGGTAGCGGCGCTCGCCGGCGATGATCTGATACGAGTCGGGGCCAGTCTTGCGCAGTGACAGGGGCTGAATGATGCCAAGTTCGCGTATCGAGGCTGCAAGTTCGTCGAGAGCCTCCTCGTCAAAGGTGGTTCGGGGCTGGTCGGGGTTCGGCGAAATCTGCGACAGAAGTACGTCGCTGATGGCCGACGACCCGCGTGCGGGCACATCGTCCATCGCTATCAGCGAGCCCAGGCCGCGGCCCAGGGCGTTGCGGTGATTGTTAGCCAATTCAGTATATGTTAGAGAGGTTTGTAAGTAAAGTTAATTGCGCCGCGGCGTCAGGCCGACTGGTTGCGGATCAGCTCGCGGGCCAGGAGCACATGCGAGATGGCGCCACGCGACTCGGGGTCGTACAGCAGTGCCGGCAGACCGTGCGACGGTGCCTCGGAGAGGCGGATATTGCGCGGTATCACAGTGTCGAAGACCATGTCACCGAAGTGGCTCTTGAGCTCTTCATAGATCTGGTTGGCAAGACGCAGACGGGCATCGTACATCGTCAGCAGGAACCCCTCGATCTCAAGGTCAGGATTGAGTTTCGACTTTATGATGCGGATGGTGTTGAGCAGTTTACTGATCCCTTCGAGGGCGAAATACTCGGCCTGCACGGGGATGATCACCGAATTGGCAGCCGTAAGGGCGTTGACGGTGATGAGCCCCAGCGACGGCGAGCAGTCGATGAGTATATAGTCGTATTTTTCGGCAAGGGGTGCCAGCAGACGCTTGAGCGTGCGCTCGCGCTCGGGCTTGTTGATAAGCTCGAGCTCGGCTCCGGCCAGGTCGATGCGCGACCCCACGAGGTCGAGCCCCTCGACACAGGTGGCCACCTGCGAGCCGTCCATGGGATAGTCGTCGACAAGACATTCGTAAATCGACGATTCCATAGAGCGCGGATCGATGCCGTAGCCCGACGTGGCGTTGGCCTGGGGGTCGGCGTCGATGATGAGCACGCGTTTCCCCTCTTTGGCCAGCGACGCCGCCAGGTTGATTGTTGTTGTGGTTTTTCCGACGCCACCCTTCTGGTTGGCAATGGCTATGATTTTACCCATAAGATAGTTACTTGCGGTTTCAATGGCGGGAACCATGGCGGGAACCATGATGTGCCACCGGTGTCTTCATGCGCGTGGAACATCGCGTGAAACACAATGCAAAGTAAATTCTTTTTTTTGACAACACCTTGCCGCCAAACGTTTAAAAAGGTCAAATGTTGAAAAATGGCCGGTTTTGTTGATAAGTGCCACCCATAACTCCCATAATTCCCATAACTCCCATGACTCCCATCAAGCAAACTGGGAGTTATGGGAGTTATGGGAATTATGGGTGTTATGGGTGTTGGCTACCGGGCGCCGAAACGGGCAGCCAGGAGGTCAAAGCGGGCCAGCGAGGCCTCGCCGAACCGGGCCATTGACTCGCGCACACGGTCAAACGGCTTACGGCGCATGTCGCCCGACTTCGAGAAGAACTTGTCGGCATAACATATCAGCTGCTCAAGCTCGGTTTCAGGCAGGTAGGCGCGCCCGGCGGGGAGGCCGAGCCGGACGGCCTCGGCGGCGTCGATGCCCGACCCGGTATGGCGCTCGGCCACACGGGCATAGCGCTCGGGGGCGCCTTCGCGGCGCAGCAGGTCGGCGCCGATGACGCCATGCATTATATAAGGTGCGGTGCCGTGACACCCTATCGAGGGGGCGTCGCAGGCGAAGATGCCGATATCGTGGAGCATTGCGGCCGCCTCGATGTCGGCCGGGTCAAGCGAGAGGCCGCGACTACGGGCTATATCCAAGGCAAGCCCGGCCACCTGACCGCAATGGGTCAGGTAGACGGGCCGCAATGGTGTGCCTTCGGGGTAATACCTGTCGATTACCCCGCGGTAGTCAAACGTTTTGTCAGAGTCCTTCGACAATGTGGTTCCACTCATGGGTGTCGGGAACTTCTGCCAGACGGATGGCATTGAGCGTATCGTAGAGGCGACGGGTAACGGGGCCCGGCTCGCCGTCTTTGGCGATTACGAACTTCTCGCCGGTGTCGAGGTCGTGAATCTCACCCACGGGCGAGCATACGGCGGCGGTGCCGCAGGCGGCAGCCTCCTCGAAAGTGGCAATCTCCTCGACGGGGATGTGACGGCGCTCAACCTTCATGCCGAAATCCTCGGCCAGCTGCATGAGCGACTGGTTTGTAATCGAGGGGAGAATTGAGTCGGATGCCGGGGTGATATAGGTGTTGTCCTTGATGGCATAGAAGTTGGCAGGGCCGCACTCGTCGAGATATTTCTTCTCCTTGGGGTCGAGGTACAGCACAGCCGAATAACCCAGTTCGTGAGCCTTCTCGCCGGCCTGGAGCGATGCGGCGTAGTTGCCGCCGACTTTCCAGCGGCCGGTGCCACGGGGAGCCACACGGTCGAACTCGCGCATCAGACAGATATTGGTGGGCTTGAAACCTGACTTGAAATAGGGGCCTACCGGCGTCACGAGAATCAGGAAACAGAACTCGTCGGCGGGTTTCACACCCACGCGGGCCGTCATGCCGATCTCAAGCGGACGGATATAGAGCGACGCACCCGAGCCGTAAGGGGGGATGAAACGCTCGTTGAGGCGCACCACAAGGTCGACCATCTCCATGAACTTCTCATCGGTGATGGGCTCCATGAGTATGCCGCGTGCCGAATCCTGGATGCGTCGGCAGTTTTCCATCGGGCGGAAAACACGCACCTTGCCGTCTTTGCCGCGGAACGCCTTGAGACCCTCGAAGATCTCCTGGCCGTAGTGCAGCGCCGTGGCGGCTATGTGCATTTCAATGTTCTCAGACGAGGAGACCTCGATCTCGCCCCATTTGCCGTCGCGGTAGTAGCAACGCACGTTGTAGTCGGTCGGCATATAGCCGAAGGCGAGTTTACTCCAATCAATATTCGTATCTTTCATGCTTTACAGGTATGACGATTGACGCGAAAAATCACGCAATTTCTGATCGCGGCACCTTGCCCCGATATTCAGCGATGCAAATATAAGTAATTATTTTTTTGAAATAGCAAATCAGGGCAATAATTTCTTAAAATACCCTGATTTGCTTATAGGTTGGTCTGTGTCATAACAGGTTAAGAACCGAAATAAGCACGGTCAGACACCCGCATGCACATTATTTATATGAGAGGGACTATATGCCGGCAAGTCATATCTCTTTCATCTCATGCAGAGGGAGATCCCAGGCCTCGGCTACGGCGCGGAACACCACCTTCCCTTTGACGATATTCACGCCCTGAGCCAGAGCGCGGTCGCGGCGGCACGCCTCGACCCAGCCGAGGTCGGCCAGCTGCACGGCATAGGGCAGTGTGGCGTTGGTGAGCGCCAGGGTGGAGGTATAAGGCACCGCACCGGGAATATTGGCCACGGCGTAATGCACCACGCCGTCAACGGTATATGTTGGGTTCGAGTGTGTCGTGGGGGTCGAGGTCTCGAAACAGCCGCCCTGATCGATGGCCACGTCGACCAGCAGTGAGCCGGGACGCATGAGTTTCAGCATATCGCGGGTCACCAGTTTGGGAGCCTTGGCACCGGGAATGAGTACCGAACCCACCACGAGGTCGGCGGTGGGAAGTTCCTGCTCGATGTTGTGACGCGACGAATAAAGTGTCTTCACATTGCGCGGCATCACATCGGCCACATGGCGCAGTGCGGGCAGTGAAATATCGGTGATGGTGACGTCGGCACCCAGGCCTGCGGCCATCAGGGCGGCATTGCGGCCCACGACACCGGCACCGAGAATCAGCACCTTGGCGGGTTTCACGCCCGGAACGCCGCCAAGCAGCACGCCGCGGCCACCCTGAGGTTTCTCAAGGAAACGGGCACCCTCCTGTATCGACATACGGCCGGCCACCTCGCTCATGGGCACGAGCAGGGGGAGCGAACCGTTGTCGAGGCGCACCGTCTCGTAGGCGATGCACACGGCGCCCGAACGGATCATGGCCTCGGTAAGCTCGCGGTCAGAGGCGAAATGGAAGTATGTGAACACCACCTGGTCGCGGCGGATAAGCGGATACTCGGGCTTGATGGGCTCCTTGACCTTGATGATCATCTCGGCCACGGCATACACATCTTCAATCTTCGGGAGCATCTCGGCTCCGGCAGCCACATACTCGGCGTCGGCGAAACCCGACCCCTCGCCTGCCGTGGCCTGCACATACACCTTGTGGCCGTGGGCAACGAGTTCCTTTGCACCGGCGGGCGTGAGCGCCACGCGATTCTCATTGTTTTTAATCTCTTTTGGTACTCCTATAATCATAATGACTGAAGATGTGAGGGTGAAACTTGGAGTTAAAAGCAGTCTGACAGTTTCGGTTAACTTCT
>CALJBF010000135.1 GCA_938027385.1 uncultured Porphyromonadaceae bacterium
TGTGGCCTCACAGAGCACCGACGCGCCGATAAGCGGCTCATCGTCGGAGCGCGAAATCACTGTCCCGTGCACAGTGATATTCTGTGCGTGTGCCGCCAATGCCATGATGAACATCAGGATTGCACTAAGGAGTGTTTTTTTCATGATTTGTTTTTCTTAGGTTAGCTTGGATTGTTTGTGCCACAAAATTATTTAACAGGCGGCACGGGTACCTACAAAATATCTGGCATCAACTGTGAAAATTTGAGCCATGACAGATTTATTATAGCAATTGCAGATTTTTTCACACTGTGTAATCTGCTGTGGGCGTGCAGAAAAGCCGCCGCCACCCATCGGAGGGTGGCCGCGGCTCTGTGTGCGGCCCGGCGTAAGGGGCATGCTCATGCGCCGGCGCCGAGGCGGTCACGCAGTTCGGTGGGCGTCTCGCCGTAGGCGGTCCTGTAACATTTGGTGAAGTAGGCCGGGGTGGAGAATCCCACCTCGTAGGCGATCTCGCTGATGTTGCGGTCGGTCGACACGAGCATGGCGCGCGCCTGCTCAAGGCGCAGTTTGCGCATCAGCTCCACAGGGGTATAGTTTGTAAGCGCCTTTATCTTGCGGTAGAACTGCGAGTGCCCCAGCCCCATGGCGGCAGCCAGGGTCTCGACATTAAGCGTCGCGTCACTCATGCGGCTGTTGAACTCGGCAAGGAACCGGCGGTAGAAATCGCTGTCGATGTCGCCCTGCGGAAGTGCCGGCGCGCTTTCATCGCGCTCGGTGGCTACAGCAGGCGCGCCCGGCACGCGGCTCTCGAAGAGGTCGCGTATGCGCTTGCGGTTGGCGATCAGCGCGGCGCACCGCGACTTCAGCACGGCGCTGTTGAACGGTTTGGCCAGATAACCGTCGGCGCCGCTGTCGTACCCCTCGATGCGCTGTTCGTCGAGCGAGCATGCTGTGAGCATCAGCAACGGTATGTGTGAAGTCGAGACCTCGGCCTTTATGCGCTTGCAGCACTCCATGCCGTCCATGCCGGGCATCATCACGTCACATATTATAAGGTCGGGCACATAGCGGGCGGCCATGCGCACACCCTCGCGGCCGTCGGGAGCGGTGATGACGTTGTAGTCGTCGGCCAGCAGCTGGGCCACCATGCGGCGTATGTCGGGATTGTCGTCGATCACGAGCAGACGCGGCCGGTCATTGTCAAGCTCGGCGTCGGTGGGCTCGATGACCTCAAGCTCGGCGCGGATGTCGGTGTCGGTGATGTTGCGCTCGGCTTTTACGGCATCGTCGGCCACATGGCGCACCGGCAGGGTGACGGTAAATTTCGTACCCTTGCCGACGGCGCTCTCCACCTCGATGGCGCCGCCGTGGAGCTCCACGAACGATTTCGCCAGCCACAGGCCGATGCCCGACCCTTTGGCATGTATCTTCTCCCCCTGGTAGAAATGCTCGAATACGCGCCCCAGGTCTTCAGGAGCGATTCCCGTGCCGGTATCGGCCACCGAGAACGTGAGCGTGGTGCCGTCGCACCGGCAGTCAAGGCGTATGGTACCGTTGTCGGGGGTGTATTTGAAGGCGTTAGAGAGCAGGTTGAAGAAAACGCGCTCTATCTTCTCGGTATCGACGGCCATGCGCCACCCCTCCCCCTCGGGGATGCTGTATTCAAGTTTTATGTGGCGCCCGCGGGCCATAGGCACGAACGATTCCACCCACTCGAGCATGGTGGCGCGCATATCGGTCTCGGCAAGGTGCAGGTCGAGCTTGCCGCTCTCGTACTTGCGGAAGTCGAGAATCTGGTTTATGAGCCGCTGAAGAATCTTCACGTTCTTGTTGGCGATCTTCATGAGCGTGTGCTGCCCCGGGGTGAGGTTGTCGGCGGCGGCAAGCTGCGCCACCGGCTCGGCGATCAGGGTAAGCGGCGTGCGCAGATCGTGCGGCACGTTGGTGAAGAACACCAGTTTCGACTGTGTGGCCTCTTTCAGCTGTTCATTGAGCTGCTGCTGTTTGTCGCGCTGTTCCTCAAGCAGACGGTTCTGCTCCATGAGCACGCGCTGGTGACGCCGGTGCTGCCAGTAGGCCCTGAGCACCAGGAACAGAACGCCGAACAGCAGTACCAGGATGACTATGCTGGCGTAGAACAGCGAGGTCTGCGACGAATGCTGCGCCCAGTAGGCGTCGATGCGCGCTTTGAGCAGGTGCATCTTGGCGGTTTCCTGCGCTATGGCCTCGTTCTGCAGAAGCAGTATGTCGGCGTTGGTGAGGTCTACGGCCGACGATGCGGGGATGACCTCGTCGTGCGGGTAGGGCTCCTTCTTCAGAATCTGCAGCGCACGCTGTATCAGGCGGTGCCCTTCGGTGGGATAGAGGAATGTGGCGTCGATGACCGAGTCGGCCACGGCGCGTATCCCTATCGCGGGTGCGGCGTCGATGCCGATTATGCGTATGCTGTCGAGGCCGCGGCGGCGCGCCACCTCAGAGGCTCCGATGGCCATGCGGTCGTTGTGGGCATATATGAGGTCGACATCGGGATAGATGCTCAGCAGTGAGTCAGCCACACGCACGGCGTCATCCTGGTTCCAGTCGCCGGGCACGCTGGCCACAATCTCGCCTCCACCGCGCCTGAGTTCGTCGGCGAACCCTCGGTGACGGTCGACGGCCGGTGTAGAGCCACGACGGCCGCTTATCTCTATCACGCGCGGGCGCGGCTCATAGCGGCGCATGGCGTAACGCGCGGCAGAACGGCCTATTCCGGTGTCGTCGACCCCGATACGCGCCGTGTAGGTGTCGCCGTTTATGTTGCGGTCGAAGATTATGACCGGAATCCCCTTGCGGTAGACCTCGCTGATTACCGGGGTGAGCGCGTCGGCCTCGTTGGGCGACACGATGATGATGTCGAAACCGTTGTCGGCGAAATACCGTATGTCGGCGATCTGCTTGCTGTTGCTGTCGTCGGCCGAACGGATCTCCACGTTGATGTCGTCGTGGAACATTGCCTCGCGGCTGATCTCGTCGTTCATCTTCGAGCGCCAGTCGTCCTGACTGCACTGCGACACGCCGATGCGGTATGTCTTCTCCTGCCGGCAGGCAACCGACAGCAACGGCAGGAGCATCACGATCATATATTTAAGGTATCTGGAAAAGGTCATATAACTACGATGTTTTGGACCCGGGCGTGCCGGCAGGAGGCCGTGTGGCCGTTTTAAGGTGGCACAAAGATAAGCACTCGGCCATAAATTTCAGTGCATTAAAGAGTAAAAAATCGGCGTTGCCGAAAATTTGTCATCAAATGCACATTTTTTTATAGCGCATTCCCGCCGTATGTAGTAGCTTTGTGTCAGCAACGAAAACACAACAAAAGGATATCAAGGCTGAGTTTCCTCCCGGCTGCAGTTTCCGGGGGAAAAAGATTGTAAAGGTTTGTAATAGTGCATTACCTGCCGGAGAAGTCATCCGGGCTTTTTCCTCACTGACTTCGAAAAATATATTAACCCTAAAAGCGATAACCTCATATCATGAACAAAATACTCGCCATACTTGCGGCGACGGCCACCGTCGCCACAGCAGCCGACGCCGCCGACGGCATACGCGTCGACCATCTCGGCACCAACAACACGCTGGTGCGCGTGGCTTCCGACGCGCAGGGGCGCTACCTTCTGATGCCCGTGCAGGAGAGCAACGACGACGCCACCGTGAACGTGCTCGTCGACGGCAAGCTCGAAAAGACAATATACGTGCGCCTGGCAAAGTCGAAGGTCGACTACGAGGTGCCCCTCGACATCGCCCCCTGGAAGTGGCACGACGTGGTGCTGAACGTCATCACCACCCAGAACCGCTCAAACGTGCGCGAGGCCAAGGATGACGCCTGCTGGCAGAACTTCGCCCTGGCCGACACTTTCGACACCGCCAACCGCGAGAAATTCCGTCCCGCATACCACCACACCCCGCTCTACGGCTGGATGAACGACCCCAACGGCATGTTCTACAAAGATGGCGTGTGGCACCTCTACTATCAGTACAATCCCTACGGCTCGAAATGGCAGAATATGACCTGGGGCCATTCAAGCTCGAAAGACCTGGTGCACTGGGACCACCGCCCCCTGGCAATCGAGGCCAACGGCCTGGGCGCCGTGTTCTCGGGCAGCTCGGTGGTGGATCATGACAACACTTTCGGCGCGGGGAAAGACGCCGTAGTGTCGCTCTACACCTCGGCCGCCACAAGCCAGATACAGAGTGCCGCCACCAGCACCGACAACGGCGAGACATTCACCATCTACGCCGGGAACCCGGTGATTACCCTCGACAGCGAGGCCCGCGACCCGAACATGTTCTGGCACGAACCCACAGGCCGCTGGGTACTGGCGCTGGCACACGCCCTTGAGCATGAGATGCTCATATACTCGTCGGCCGACCTGAAGAACTGGACCCTCGAAAGCTCGTTCGGCAAGGGACTCGGCTCGCAGGACGGCGTGTGGGAGTGCCCCGACCTGTTCCCCCTGCCGGTCGACGGCAACGGCCCCGAGAAATGGATGCTGATATGCAACATCAACCCCGGCGGCCCCTTCGGCGGCTCGGCCACACAATATTTCATCGGTGATTTCGACGGCCACAAGTTCACCCCCGACACCGATGCCGACGGCAAGGTACCCACCAAGTGGATGGACTTCGGCAAGGACCACTACGCCACCGTGTCGTGGAGCGATGCCCCCGACGCACGCCGCACCGTGATCGGCTGGATGTCGAACTGGCAGTATGCCGCCGAGGTGCCCACGATGCAGTTCCGCTCGGCCAACACCCTGCCGCGCGAGGTATCGCTCTTCACCGGCGCCGACGGTCAGATATATGCCGCCTCCACCCCCTCGCCCGAGGTCGACGCACTGCGCGGCGCCCTTGTCAGCAAGGCTCACAATGCATCGGTGGGCGCGTCAGGCAGGCGCTATGACCTCCCGGCCGCTAACGACGGCATCTGCGAGATAGACCTTGGCCTCAGTGCCGCCGGCGCCGACTCGGTCACCGTGACCCTCTCCAACCCCGCGGGCGAGAAGGTGGTGATGACCTACGACCCCAAGGCCGGAACACTGGCATGCGACCGGCGCGAGAGCGGCGTCACCGACTTCAGCCGCGACTTCCCCGCCGTGACCGTGGCACCCACATTCGCCACGGCAAAAGGGAAACTTGACCTGCGCGTCTTCGTCGACCGCTCGTCAGTTGAGATCTTCGGCAACGGCGGACGTTTCGCCATGACCAACCTGGTGTTCCCCGGCTCACCCTACACCACCTTGACCGTAAACGCCGCCGGTGGCAAGGCCCGTATCGACGACCTGAAAGTATACTCTATAAATCCCGCCAACTGAACTGAACCTAACCCCAACACATGAATACCGCAACAACCGCTACCATGACACGTAAAACCTCGCTGATGCAGATAGTGCCGGTGATGCTCTGTTTCTTCGCCATGGGCTTTGTCGACCTGGTCGGCACCGCATCGAACTATGTGCAGAAAGACCTCGGACTCACCGACTCGCAGGCAAACCTCTTCCCCTCGCTCGTCTTCTTCTGGTTCCTGATATTCTCGGTGCCCACCGGGATGCTGATGAACCGCATCGGCCGCAAGAACACCGTGCTGATCTCGCTCGTCGTAACCGCAGTCTCGCTGTTCATCCCCGCTTTCGGCGACAGCTACTGGGTGATGCTCACCGCATTCTCTCTGCTCGGCATCGGCAACGCCATCATGCAGACTTCGCTCAACCCCCTGGTGACCAACCTCATCAGCGGCGACAAGCTGGCCTCTACGCTCACCTTCGGCCAGTTCGTGAAGGCCATCGCCTCGTTCCTGGCCCCGATTATCGCCGCCTGGGGCGCCACCACGCTGCTGCCGACATTCGGCCTGGGCTGGCGCGTGCTCTTCGTGATCTACGCCGTAGTAAGTTTCCTCTCCATCGCCGTGCTCGGCGCCACCCCCATCGAGGAGGAGCGCCCCGACAAGGCATCGGGCATCGGCGAATGCCTGAAACTGCTTGGCAAGCCGTTCATCCTGCTCTGTTTCCTGGGCATCATGTGCCATGTGGGCATCGATGTGGGCACCAACACCACAGCCCCCAAGATTCTTATGGAGCGTCTGGCCCTGCCGCTTGAGGAGGCCGGATTCGCCACCGGCGTCTACTTCATCTTCCGCACCGCCGGATGTTTCCTGGGCGCGTTCATACTCCGCGCCATGTCGCCCAAGCTCTTCCTGGCCATCAGCGTGGCCATGATGCTCGTGGCCATGGGCATGCTCTTCGTCTGCGACACCCTGGGCGCCCTCTATACCGGCATAGCCCTGATTGGTTTCGGCAACTCGAACGTGTTCTCGATCATCTTCGCCCAGGCCCTGACGGCACAGCCCGCCGAGCGCAACGAGGTTTCGGGCCTGATGATTATGGGCCTCTTCGGCGGCACCATCTTCCCGCTTGCAATGGGTTTCATGGCAGACGCCATGGGCCAGGCCGGTGCCGTGGCCGTGATGACCGTAGGCGTGGCCTACCTGCTCCTCTACTCGCTCAAGCTCAAGAAAGCCTGACCCCCGCAACTCTCTTAACTCCCTCAACACCCTTAACTTTCTAAACTCCCACCCCTTACAATAATGAAAAACTATGTAGTCGGCATGGGCGAAGCCCTCTGGGACGTGCTCCCCGAAGGTAAGAAAATCGGTGGCGCCCCCGCCAATTTCGCCTATCATGTATCACAGTTCGGTCTCCCCTCGTCGGTAGTCAGCGCCGTCGGCGACGACCCCCTCGGCAAAGAGATTCTCGAGAACTTCACCTCGAAAGGGCTCAACCACCTCATCGAGACGG
>CALJBF010000136.1 GCA_938027385.1 uncultured Porphyromonadaceae bacterium
CCGACAGAACTCTTGCTGAGGTCAGAGTAAACGGTTATGAAGAAATCGGCGTCCTCCAGACGCCACTGCGCCTTAAGTTAATAGCATTGGGTCGCTACATGTAGCGACCGCCACCGAGCGGAATCAGCAAACCCGCTGAAATCCAATTGGTAATCGGCCGCTACATGTAGCGACCCTACAATGAAATGATGGCAGTAATATGTTGAAGGAGCCTATCTGTACATTTGGTGTTTTTGTCCGAAAAGTGTTAAAACGTGCTCAATAACATGGTTTAAACATGCGAATTAACGTATTTTAACTATCGGGGGGGTAAAACCAAGGGTTTTATTGTAATTTTGCATGACTTTAATAAGGATGCACACAAGATAACGCAATATCGTTATTTTCTGTCCGGATTAATCTCCATGGCGGCGGCATCACACCCGCCACAAAGGCGCGAAGGCGTCGAATACAGCTTTAAGTGCAAATGATTACAACCGCGCACACGGCTTGCCATCACATTATTCTTTTAAACCTGTATCTACAACATATATACTCCATATCCAAAACATATAAACCTGTTATCTGCACAGGATGTGGATTTTGACAATTATCACACTTTATCATAACTAAATCATTATCTGAATGAGACACTCAATCATTGCAATTTCAGCCTGCCTGGTCATGCTGTTGGGCGCATCGCCCAAGGGCACGGCCGCGCAGGTGAAAAAGGCCGTTCCGGTATGGGAGGCACTGCAAGACGGCAACGAGCAGTATTACCGCATACCTGCCGTAGCCAAATTCCCCGACGGACGTCTGGTGGCTCTCTGCGACAACGGCGACGTGAGCGGCAACATCAAGGTGAAACGCAGTTTCGACAACGGCAACACCTGGTCATCTGAAACCCGGCTTGCCCCCGGTTTCTCCACAAACCACGGCGATGCCGCATTGGCGTATGACACCAAAAACAAGCGCATGGTGTGCCTGTTCAATGCCGGCAAAAGTTTCAGCGCGTCGTCCGGAGGCCAGATCTGGATGACCACCTCCACCGATGGCGTGAACTGGACCGAACCCGTTGAGAAAACCTCACAGTTCAAGGGTCAGGCCGTATGGGAAAACGGTTTCGTGGCGTCGGGCAATATGCTCTGCACCAGAGACGGCTCACTGATGGTAGTGGCAAACGGCTGCACAAGTTACGGATTGCTCTCCGGCGTAAGTCATGAGAAAACCTACGAGTATGTATTCAAGTCTACAGACGGAGGCGAGAACTGGACGCTTATGTCGCCTGCAGGCTCCAACGGT
>CALJBF010000137.1 GCA_938027385.1 uncultured Porphyromonadaceae bacterium
CATCGAGAACCTCAACATCACCGGTAACATCGGTTACTTCCTCGACAACACCCGCAACCACAGCATCACGTCGAAATATTACGGCTCGCTCGTAGAGCAGGGCGGTGCCGCAGGTCAGAGCTACTCACGCCTGCGCGGCCTCAACCTGCAGGCCCTGGCCACCTACCGCCGCACATTCGCCGAGGTTCACCACGCCGACATCATGATCGGTGCCGAGAGCTACGACCGCAACAGCGAGTCTCTGTCGGCAAGCGGCTACGGCCTCTATGACCCCAACAACTGGGCTGTAAGCAACACCCTCAACAACGCACAGCGCACCGGTACGGGCGCCGCCGGCGGCTACGCCACCCGCGGTTACTTCGGCCGTATCAACTATGACTACGACTCGCGTTACTTCGCAAGTTTCTCATATCGCCGCGACGGTTCGTCACGTTTCGCTCCCGACCACCGCTGGGGTAACTTCTTCTCGGTATCGGCCGCATGGGACGCCGCCAAAGAGAAATTCCTCCAGCCCTACACCTGGATCGACCTTCTGAAAGTAAAGGCATCGTTCGGCCAGCAGGGTAACGACAACCTCTACCCCGGTCTCACATACGACTACTACTATACCGATGTATATGGCGTACAGGGTTCGAGCTCGTGGTCTGACGGTAACCTGCTCCAGAAAGGTAACCCCGAGCTGACCTGGGAGACCTCGAACGCATGGAACGCCGGTGTCGACTTCAGTTTCTTCCAGTCGCGCATCAGCGGTACTGTCGAATACTTCCTGCGCCAGACCAAAGACATGCTCTACAACAAGCCTGTGGCTCCGTCGGTAGGTTACTCGTCGATCCCGATGAACGTCGGCTCGATGCGCAACTCGGGTATCGAGTTCGAGATCAACGTGCGCCCCGTAGTGACCAAAGACATCACCTGGGAGATCAACCTCAACGGCACATGGCTGAAGAACAAGATCCTCAAGCTCCACCCCGACCTGGAAGGCAAGATGATCTCAGGTATGCGTATCCTCAAAGAGGGTTCGTCGCTCTACAACTACTATATGGTTGATTACGCCGGCGTGAACCCCGAGAACGGCGCTCCGCTCTTCTGGGCACGTGAAATCACCAACGCTGCAGAGATCGCACAGAACCCCGACGTAAAGCCTATCTACGGTCCCGAGTACAAGACCGAGAACTTCGACACCGCCAACGACACCAACCTCAAGGAGACCGGCAACGTGTTGCCGACATTCTACGGCGGTTTCGGCACCACCCTCCAGGCCTACGGCTTTGACCTCAGCGTTCAGTTCGCATACCAGCTGGGCGGCCGCACATACGACAACGGCTACCTCAAGCTGATGCACTCGGGCTCGACATCGAACCTCGGTACCAACTGGCACGAGGACGCCCTCAAGGCATGGACAGTCAACAACCCCAACGCCACCTATCCCAAGCTCGACACCCAGGCGACATACGATCTTTCAAGCCAGACCACCACATTCGGTCTCGTAAGCTCGAACTACCTGTCGCTCAACAACGTTACCGTGGGCTACACATTCCCCGGCCGCTGGGTGAAGAAACTCGGCCTGCAGAGCCTGCGTGTATATGCCGCCGGCGACAACCTGGCCCTGATCACCAACCGCAAGGGTCTTGACCCCCGCCGTGGCTTTGCCTTCGCAGAAACTGCCGGCTACTCGGCAATCCGCAACATCTCGGGCGGTCTGAAAGTCGTGTTCTAAACATCAAACACACAAGCAAGAAAAACAATGAAAAAGTCAAAGATAATCTTCACCGCACTCTGCTCGGGACTGCTTTTCGGGGCCTGCAACGACCTCGACAAAGAGCCGATGAGCAACGTGGTCACACAGATCATGAAAGAGCAGATTGTCGACAACGATCCCGACATGGTGTCGGCCTCGGTAAACGCAATCCCTGAAATGGTCAACGCCTTCATGAACACCTTCGGCACACACCAGGATTACGGCTGGTCGTCGATGATGCTCATGATGGACACCCGCGGCACCGACATGCCCTCGAATCTGGGCGGTTACCAGTGGTACACAGCCGCCCTCGAATACTCTGACTTCGGCGGCCTGTACTACGACAACCTCTACTACTGGTACACCAACTACAACATGATCCGCACCGCCAACGCCGTTGCAGCGGTCATCCCCGCCGACACCGAAGAGGCATCCAGCAAATACAACCGCGCCCAGGCCCTGGCCTACCGCGCATGGGGTTACTTCAACCTGGCCCAGATGTATGCGTGGACATACGCCAAAGAGCCCCAGGGCCAGTGTGTGCCTCTGGTACTCGACACCAATATGGACGAGGCCGCTACCGTTGGTTGCGCACGTGCCACGACCGAAGAGGTCTACAACCAGGTGCTGACCGACCTCAACAACGCCATCGACCTGCTGAAACAGGCCGAGGAGGCCGGCATCAACCGCAAGACACAGGCAGCGACCACTTCGCTTGAGAAGACCTACTTCAACCTGACTGCCGCCTACGGTCTGCGTGCCCGCGTGAACCTCTTCAAGTGCGATTACGCCGCCTGCGTCGCCGACTGCCAGGAGTGTCTGCGCCTCTGCACGGCCGAGGGTCTGCGCCCCTATAACCGTGACGAGTTCGCATCGCCCCGTTTTGTGGAGATTACCGACCCCTCGTGGATCCTCGGCATCTACAATGACCCATCTTCGACCTACTCGAAAGCAATCGCCAACTTCGACTCATTCATGAGTGCCTGGACAGACTTCTCGTACGCCTCGAAAGGGATGTTCCGCAAGATCAACGCCAAGCTCTACTCTGAGATTCCCGGCAACGACGTACGCAAAGGATGGTGGCTCAGCGAGACCGGCGGTGTTCCTGCAACCCTCACCTCTGCATACGCCGACCTGATTTCAGCCGCAAAGATCGCCTGGGAACCCTACACCCAGATTAAATTCGGTGCCAACGAAGAAGACATAAACGTACACGCCACCGACGTTCCCCTAATGCGCGTGGAGGAGATTTACCTGATGCTCGCCGAGGCCCAGGGCTATACCAATCCCGCCGACGGTCTGGCCACCCTCACGAACTTCGTGAGCACCTACCGGCAGCCCGGCTATGCCGAAAAGGCATCGTCGTTCGAGGAGCTCCGCGAGGAGGTGTGGTTCCAGCGCCGCATCGAGCTCTGGGGCGAAGGATTCTCGTTCTGGGACATCATGCGCCTCCAGAAACCGGTGAACCGCATCGGCGGTGGTTTCGACCCCACGAACTGCTTTAACATCGCGCCCACCAACACCTGTCTGCTCTTCGACATTCCCCAGCAGGAGGCACAGCGCAACAAACTCATCACGAACCCGTCGCACTTCTCGACGGTGCCCACCCCCGTTGAAGACAAATAAGAGTAAAACTTGACAGTCAAACACCGCCGGGGCGACGCCCGGTCATCCCGGCGGCTATGACATAAGCCACTCACTACAGAAAAATCAATATGAAATTAGATAAATTCATTCTGGGCCTCGGCGGCATCATGGCACTGACACTGACAGGGTGCCACGATGAGCCCGAATACGAACCCGCCCCCCAGCCGGTCACCCCGCCCGCTTACTTCAACCTGAGCGATGAGCAGGTCATTGACCTCGAGGAAGATTCAAAAGATTTCCTGGTGCCTCTTTACCGCGCAAATGGCGGCGCCGCACAGACAGTAACCGTAACATCGACAGTAAAAGCCGAGGACGGGGTTAACGCCAACGTCTTTGACATCCCCCAGACCGTTACATTCGAGGAAGGAATGACCCGCGCCGACATGGTCATCAAACTTGACATGGCAGACATCGTTCCTCTCAAACAGTACGACTTCACATTCAAGGTCGATGGCGAGAGCAACCCTTACCTGCTCACCGACGTTGCATACGAAGTCATGTACACCCCGTGGGAAACCGTGGTAAGTCCTGAGGGCAATGACATTGCCACCCTAATCAACGACGGTCTGCTTACCAGTCAGCTTGAGATGGAGTGCATGGTCCAGGAACAGCCTTCGAAACCCGGTTTCTTCCGTGTCCGTCACCCGTATATCAACATGCCTGCCATCCAGGGCTCAACTCAGCTCTATCCCGACTCGGACCCGCTCTGGCTTTACATCAACGCCACCAACAACCGTGCGGCGTTCTTCTCAGACTCACGAGGCAAAAATCCCGAACTCTATTACGCAACCGGCGTTTCTGTCGATGGCATGGGTGAGCTCACACTGATTTGCGCCTATACAAGCTATCTGACAGGCAAGAACCTCGTACTGCCCGGTAGCAGCGATGCATACGACTATTCACAGTTTGCAAGCTATGCAGGTACCTACAGCAACGGTCTTATCAGCTGGGGCGACAAGATGATCCACTCGTTCAATCCCACAATGTATGCCGAGGGCGCGCTCTATAGCAACCAGAAATGGGAAATCCAGCTCCCGACCTACGAGGCACCCAAAGAATGGGAATCAATGGGTACGGCACTCGTGCAGGAAGGTTTCCTCTCTAACTACTTCGCTGAAGCAGTCGACAACTACACTGTGGCTATCGAACAGAACATCGCCAACAATAACCTGATTCGCATGGTCAACCCGTATGCAATGGGTGTATTCCCCGGAGGTACACTTGCTCCCACCAAACCGGTTTATCTTACCTTCGACTGCACCGACCCCGACTGCGTGATCATGGATCTGCAGTCAATGGGCTATGAGGATCCTGACAACCACTGGTCACTCCGCGCCTGCAACCTCGCCGCTCTCTACTACTTTGGTTACGTAGCAGATGACAAAGGCAATCAGTTGCAGATGACTATCGACGAAATCAAGAAAGAGGGTATCTGTGACACTTACAAAGACTACGTGCTCACCATCAACTATCCCGTCATAGTTGAGCCCAGCGGCGATCTCGTCAACCTCGAGTTTGACGACGAGGCTCCGGCATCATGGAAGTTCCGTCCTGAGATCATCACAATCAATCCCAACGTGCAGCCCATGGTAGTACCGATGACCAACAACAAGCCGAAACTCCGTTCAGGCCGTCTGCAGCTTACCCCGGCAAACTTCACGCTCCAGGGTAAACTCAAATTCGGTCACCGCAACCGCTAATCTGACCTCACCTTAAACTGACAGCGGTGTGCCGCCGAAAGGCGGCACACCGCTGCTGTTTTATACCCGCAAACCTGCCGTGCTGGAACGGTCCGCAAGGCGCCCCCCAAAAACATGTCAGACACGTCGGACTTGTCGGACAGGTCCGACGTAGAGCCCACGGTGAGCCACGCCGGTGCCCGGCTACCGCGTGCGGGCTGCACCAGATTGGGTACAAAAAAAGCGCCCTGGTCATTGGCCAAGGCGCATTGCTTTAGATTTGTCGGGGTGACTAGATTCGAACTAGCGACCACACGCCCCCCAGACGCGTACTCTAACCGGGCTGAGCTACACCCCGAAATCTTAGGGAAAGTTCCAAACTCTGGGGATTTGTCATTTCTGACTTGGTTTGGTTCCCAAAAGCGATGCAAAGGTAGGGGTTTTTCTGATTCCCACCAAACATTTCGGCAACTTTTTTCAAAGAAAATTTCACTGATTTTGCAGATACGCTAAATATCAGCGCGATATGGTTTCGATTAAGTTTCAAGAGTAAAAGCCCCACACGAAGGCATGAAACGGAAACGTAACGAAGGCGCCCGCAAGTGCGGTTATTGCGGGAATTTTATTATCTTTGTGGCGGGAGAGCGTTACATTATCATCCTCCCCTACCCGCACACAATATGATCAAAGTTGGAATCATCGGCGGCGAGACCGTCTCGGCCGGCGAACTCATAAGACTGCTCGTAAACCACCCCGACGTGCACCTGATGCTTGTGGCATCTGAAGAACATGCCGGAATGCCTGTCACCGCCGTGCACCGCGGCCTGGAAGGTGATACCGACCTGCGTTTCTGCGCCTCGCTCTCGGCCGACGAGGCGGCACGCAACCTCAGCGCCGTATTCATCTGCGGCGAACCGTGGCAGGCACGGCAGTTCGTCGAGGCGGTCGATGCCCTCCCTACCGGAGAGTCCGACGACAGTCAGCGCCACGACGAAGAAGATGATGACCGCCTGCGCATCATCGACCTTACCGGAGCCTACCGCAACGGCGAGCGCGACATGGTCTACGGTCTGCCCGAGCACTTCCGCAAGCCGCTGGTGCGCGGCGCCACACGTGCGGCAATCCCCTCGGCGGTAGCCATGGGCGTGGGCCTGGCACTGCTGCCGCTGGCGCGCAACTCGGCCATCAGCGGCCGTGTGACCGTGACCGTCAGCCTGGCGTCGACCGAGATGTTCGCCGCGTCGTCAGCCCCGAACAAACCGTTTACCCCCGAAATGTCGACCCGTTTCGACCCGGTCGCCCCGGCCGAGTTCCGACCCGACGCCGAGCATTTCGCGGCCGAGATTACAGCGTTCCTGCGCGAGGTGATGCCCTCTTTCGCCGGGACGGTAAGCCTGAAACTGTCGCGCACCGAACAGCGCCGCGGCGTTGCCGTCACTGTCGACGTGGCATCGTCGATGACACAGACCGACGTGCGCCGCGCCATAGACACCGCCTACGACGACCATGCGTTCGCCTACCGCGTTGAGCATCTGCCCGATGTAGACGAGGCCCTCAACACCAACAAATGTCTGCTATACGTGTGCGACCCGCGCGTGCCCGACGATCTTGGCACCGCATCGTCGGCAACTGTGGCCGAGGCCGCGCCCGGCGAAAACGCCCTGCGGCTCGTAAGCGTCAGCGACAACCTACTCAAAGGGGGCGCCGGCACCGCCGTGCACTGCATGAACCTGCTTTTCGGGTTGTCGGAGCGCACGGGGCTCGCCCTCAAATCGTCGGCCATATAGAAAATCGGCCCAACGCTTTACCGACCGTCAAAAATTGTGTAACTTTGCGGTGTGTTAGGTATAACTAAAGAACAGCTCAAGGAACTCCCCGAGGTCCATTACCCCGGGCGGGTCATCATGGTCAATACGGCCGCGAAGGCCAAAAGCGCCCTGCGCTATCTCAACAAGGTCAAACAGGTGGGCTTTGACACCGAGACACGTCCGAGTTTCCAGAAAAACCACCGCTATAAGGTCTCGCTTGTGCAGATCTCGACGCTCGATGACGAGTGTTTCCTCTTCCGCCTGAAAGAGATCGGCAGCCTCGACGGGCTTTATGAGTTCTTCGAGAATCCGGCCGTGCAGAAGATCGGCCTCTCGATAAAAGACGATTTCCATTCGTTGGCAAAACACCGCGAGTTCAATCCCGCAGGATTCGTGGAACTGCAGACGTTTGTCAAAGACTACGATATAGCCGATAACTCGCTGCAGAAAATCTACGGCCTGATTTTCAACGAACGCATCTCGAAAAACCAGCGTCTCACCAACTGGGAGGCGAAAGACCTCACCGAAGGGCAGCAGGCATACGCCGCCATCGACGCCTGGGCGTGTCAGCGCATCTACAACCATCTGGTGGCCGGAGGATTCGACTCCTCGGCATGCCCCTACACCATCGACGACGAGACGGCCCAGGCGCTGCAGCGCAGTGTGGGCATACACCTGCCGCAGTTCGACGCCGCTCCGGCACCCGACACCCCCGACGCCGAACCGAAGAAGAAACGCCGCAAGAAAAAGAAAAGCGCCGACGCTCAGACAACTGACACACAGGCAACCGAGCCGGACACAGCCGACATACAGCCTGCCGCAGAAACGCAGCCCGAGCCAAAGACAAAGGCGAAAAAGGCAAAGAAAGTTCAGCCTGAGGTTCAGCCGCAGGAACCCGTTGGCGAACCCGCGCCGGCCCCGAAAAAGTCGCGCTACAAGACCCATTCAGAGGAGATTGCCGAGATAAAGGAGCGTCTGACCGTACTTGAAACCCTTGTCAACGAGGTGAAAGAGGCCCTGAAGAAAATCGTCAAGCCGCGACGCACACGGTCATCGAAGAAGGACTCTTCAACAGACTGACCGGTCTGAGTCACCACCCGCACCAAATATCAAGTTCACAACTGTTTAACTCTCACTCTCATGATACCCCGCTCGGTAATACTCCCCACACTGCTCCTTATCCTGCTCGTAGTAATGGTCGGCCTCGGCTATGACAGCTACCGTACAGGACTGACATCGCCCCTGCTCTATTTCGGCGGGGCATTCGTGACGCTGTGCTGTATCGTCGGGCTGTATCTGCATCTGCACAGCCGAGAAAAGTAACAACACCACATAATCCACCGGATATGCGCAAATCCATCGTAACCATGGCCGCAATCGCCACATCAGCACTGGCCCAGGGTGCCGTTCCGGCCCCCGCGTCATACCCCACGGCCCCCACAGAGGCCGTTGTCGACGAATATTTCGGCGTAAAGGTAGCCGACCCCTACCGTCCGCTCGAGAACGACACCGCCGCCACCACCCTCGCCTGGGTCGACGCCGAGCGGAAAGTCACCGACAGCTACCTCAGCCGTATTCCGTTCCGCGACCGCCTGCGCAAGCAGATCGCCTCGTACAACGACTATGTGAAACAGGGCGCCCCCTGGCTCTGGAAAGACGGCCGTTTTTATTTCACCCGCAACGACGGTCTGCGCAACCAGTCGGTACTCTACCGCATGGACCGTCCCGGCGGCGCCGAGACAATGGTGCTCGACCCCAACACGCTGTCGGCCGACGGCACGGTTGCCCTGACGGGCCTCTCGATGTCGCCCGACGGAAAACTGATCGCCTACACCATCTCGCGCAGCGGCTCTGACTGGACAGAAATCTACGTCATCGACGCCGAGACTCTTCAGCCTACCGGCGACCACATAGAATGGGCCAAGTTCACCGGCGCCGACTGGCGCAAGGACGGGTTCTACTACAGCGCCTACGACCGCCCCGAGGCCGGCAAGGAATTCTCGAACGCCAACGAGAACCACCGCATATACTTCCACCGCACCGGCACTCCGCAGAGCGCCGACGAGCTGGTGTTCGAAGACAAGGAACACCCCCTGCATTTCCACTCGGCCGGACTGTCGTCTGACGGCCGCTACCTGTTCGTGTCGGTCGGTGGCCAGGGATTCGGCAACGGGCTGATGGTAAAAGACCTTGAGATACCCGGCGCCGACTGGATCACCATCGAACCCACACAGCAGTACGAAATCGAGCCTGTCGACGTCATCGACGGCACACTCTACCTGCTCACCTCGGCCGACGCCCCCAACAAGCGCCTCGTTACTGCCGACATCAAGGCTCCGCAGCGCGCCAACTGGAAAGACCTCGTGCCCGAAGACCCCAGCGGGGTGCTCAACTCGGCACAGCGCGCCGGCGCAGACAAGCTGATACTCAACTACGAGCGTGACGCATCTGACCACCCCGCGCTCTACACCATCAAGGGTGACAAGATACGCGACATAGCGCTGCCCACCTACGGCACCGCCGGGTTCAGCTCGTCAGAGAAATCAGACGATGTATTCTACGGTTTCGCATCGTTCCTCTACCCCTCGGCCGTCTACAGCTACGACATGGCCACGGGCGAGAGCAAACCCTGGTTCACCCCCGAGGTGAAAGGTTTCAACCCCGATGAATATGTGACCGAGCAGGTGTTCTACCCCTCGGCCGACGGCACAAAGATACCGATGTTCATCACGCGCCGCAAGGATATCAAGCTTGACGGCACCAACCCGGTCTATCTCTACGGCTACGGCGGTTTCAACGTGTCGCTGCCCCCATCGTTCTCGCCCAACCGCCTTGTATGGCTTGACAACGGCGGCATCTACGCGCAGACGAACCTGCGCGGTGGCGCCGAATACGGCGAGGCCTGGCACGAGGCCGGCACGAAACAGAAGAAACTCAACGTATTCAACGACTTCATCGCGGCCGCCGAATACATGATCCGCGAGGGATACACCACGCCCGACCGCCTGGTCATCGAGGGTGGCAGCAACGGCGGTCTGCTCGTAGGCGCCGTCACCAACATGCGCCCAGAACTGTTCCGCGTGGCCATTCCCCGCGTAGGCGTAATGGACATGATGCGCTACCACCTGTTCACCATCGGCTGGAACTGGGCCTCTGACTACGGCACATCGGCCGACTCGCCCGAAATGGCCGCTTACCTGCTGGGCTATTCTCCGCTGCACAACATCAGCAACGGCAAGAAATATCCGGCCATAATGGTCACCACAGCCGACCACGACGACCGTGTGGTGCCGGCACACTCGTTCAAGTATGCCGCTACTCTGCAGGCCGCCGATACCGGCGACGCACCCAAAATCATCCGCATCGACTCGAAGGCCGGCCACGGCGCCGGGAAACCGGTATCGAAAGTCATCGACGAGTATGCTGACATCTATTCATTCATCTTCGAGAACATGGGTATCGAGCCTAAATGACCCCGCCCTTGACTAAGTTTCTGAAAATACTGACAATAACTGCACTCTGCACCCTGGCAACGGGGTTGCAGAGTTGCTTTACAGGCATAGAGTCAACGCCGAAAATCACCTATAAGG